>CANJOX010000064.1 GCA_947475795.1 Gemmatimonadota bacterium | reverse complement strand
CCCCAACCTCCCCAGCTTCAACTTCCCCGGCGTCACCGGATGGCCGGTGTTGCCCGTGGACTCGCGCGGCTTCCGGGTGCGCGGTGCGATCGCGGCGCCGGTCGGTGCCGCCGGCGCCGCCCCCGCCGGCGCCGCCCCCGCCGTCGGCCCCGCCGCCGGAGCACCCGCCCCCACGGATCCGGCGCAGCAGGATCCGGACACCAGCAGCCGGTGGGCCAGTCAGGATCGCATCGATGGGGCCCGTCGTTTCCTCGCCGCCCGCTTCCCCGCGCTCGCCAACGCGCCGCTGCTGGAAACGCGTGCCTGCCACTACGAGTCGAGCGTCAATCGCAATTTCATCATCGATTACGTCCCGGGTACGTCGAACGCCTGGATCGCCGGGGTGGGTCAGGCTGAGGGCTTCAAGTTCGGTCCGGTGGCCGGTGAATACGTGGCCCAGCGCGTGCTGGGGATCACCGGGGATCCGGCACTCGTGGCGGCCTTCAAGCTGCCCACCGAGGAATACGAGAAGCGTCCCGGATGATGCGACGCCCCGCCCTGCTGCTGGCCGCCGCGCTCTTCTTCGCGTACGAACAGTGGTCGTTCTATCAGTGGATGCAGCAGCACGGATCGGTGGCCGCCGGTCTCACCCACGCGTGGACCACCCTCCGTCAGGATCCCATGGTGTTCATGGCCTGGAACGACATGGGGGTATTCACCGCGATCGTGCTCGTGTGGCTGGCGCGCGACCTGCGCGCGCGCGGCCGTGCCATCTGGTGGTGGCCGGCCACGCTGCTCATGGGGTGTCCGCCACTGCTGGTGTATCTGGCCACGGGTAGCGACGCGTCTCCCCGTGTCGAAGCACCCGGAACCGCTCCGCTGGAATCCCCCGCGACGTAAGCGCGGCGGCAAGATCGCGCGGCGGCTGATCGAGCGGCTCGTCGGTGAGCGCGAAGGTGCCCCAGTGCACACCGATCGCTTCGCGCGCGCCCACGTCCAGCATCACCTGCACGGCCTCGTCGGGATTCACGTGCTGCGCACGCATGAACCATCGCGGCTCGTAGGCGCCGATCGCGATCGCGGCCGCGTCGAATGGCCCGAAGCGCGCGCCGATGGCGCGGGGCTCGTCCGAGTACCCGAGATCGCCGGAAAACCAGAAACGGAAGTCGGGATGCAGGATGGCCCAGCTTCCCCAGAGCGAGTGGTTGCGGTTGAACAGCGTACGGTTCGACCAGTGCTGCACCGACAGAAAGTGCAGCGCGATCTCACCGGTGCGCCCCGGCCACCGCACCACGTCGTCCCAGTCGCAGGCCGTCACCGCGGCGCGGCCGCCGCGCGACGGCAGATGGCGCGCAAACCACGACTCCGTTCCGCGCGGCACCACGAACACCGGCGGCCCACCGGCTTGCCGCGCCACCGCGCGCATCGACGCGCGGTCGAGGTGATCGTAGTGATTGTGCGACAGCAGCACGACGTCGATGCGCGGCAGCTCGTGCGCGCGCACCCCCGGTGGCTGATGGCGCTTCGGTCCCGCGAACGGCACGGGTGACGCGCGCCGGCTGAACACGGGATCGACCAGGACGTTCACGCCGTCGATCTGGTACAGCAGCGACGAGTGCCCGATCCACGTCAGCGCCGGCGCGGTGCGGTTGGCGTGCAGGAACGCGAGATCGGGACGCACGCCCACCACCTGCTGCTGCGGCGCCTTCGGGAGGCGATCACGCGCGCGCTGCAGCATCCACCGGCCCACGCCGGCGCCGTCGATCTCCACCCCCGACCGGTTCGCGTACCGGCGCGGCTCCGGCGGACTCATATCCGAGCGCTCACAGCGCCGTCCTCACTGCGCTGCGGCCGCACTGCGACGCTTGTTGGCTCTCGCGCGGAACGGCAGCAGGAACAGATACATCCCGGTGATCCACAAACCGAGCACGATCATCGCCGACGGCAGGAACACCCAGAGTTTCACCAGGTCATGAAACCACGACCCATCGTGCAGACTCTCGATGACATCGGAGCGACGATAGGTCGACTGCAACAACGCGCCGGTGGCGAGGTCGAGCTGCAGCTCAGAGTGATCGACGGTCGCCACCTTCACGATGCCCTTGCCCGGGCGGACATCGAGCCGGTCGATGTCCTCCCAGCTCGAGACCTTTGCGTCGGGCACCGACTTCGCCGTCGCGAGGATCTGCGCCATCGTCACCGTCGGCACGTGCACCGACGTCTTCTGTTCGGGCGGCTGCACCCACGCGAGCTGCTTCTTGAGCTGCAGCAGCAGGCCGGTGCAGACCACGACGAGGAACGGCAGCGCCACCGCGATCGAGCCCCAGCGATGAAGCTTCCGATTCCAGATGCGCGGATTCAAGGACGTCACGGTTGCCGCTTACCCCACACCGGCGGCAACGGCTCCTTCGTCGCGCGGTCGTTCTTCCACGTAGCCAGCAGACGCATCGCTTCCTGCACCGCGCGCTCCAGCTGGGGATCGCGCCCGGCGATGACCTCCTTCGGGAAGTTCTCCACGTCGATGTCCGGCGCCACCCCTTCGTTCTCCACCGCGAACCGGTCGTCGCGCGAGAAGAAGCCGAACCGCGGTGCGATCATCGACCCACCGTCCACGAAATTCGGCGTATCCGTGGTCGCCACCAGACCGCCCCACGTGCGCGCGCCCACCAGTGGACCCAGCTTGCGCCGCTTGAACATGTACGGCATGAGGTCGCCGCCTGATCCGGCCATTTCGTTGATGATCATGACCTTGGGCCCCCAGATCCCGTTGGCCGGGCTGGTGAACGGATAGCGGTCCCCGACGGGGTTGTTGAAGTAGCCGTCGTAGTCGCGTCCCAGCAGATCCACGATGTAGTCCGCCGCTGAGCCGCCGCCGTTGTAGCGCTCGTCGACCACCACGCCCACGCGATCCTGCTGCGCGAAGTAGTACCGGTTGAAGCTGGTGTAGCCGGGTTGCCCCGTGTTGGGGAGATACACGTAGGCCAGCTTGCCACCCGACAGCGAATCCACCGCGCGCCGGTTGTGCTCCACCCACGCCCGCGTGCGCAGCCCCTGCTCATTCGCCACCGGGAGCACGGTGATCGTCCGCGCCCCCTGCAGATCGGGGCGCGTGTTCACGGTGAGCACGGTCTGGCGATTGGCCGTCCCGTCCAGCAGCCGGAACACGTTGTCGGCGCCACGCAGCTCCACCCCGTTGATAGCCAGCAGGTAGTCGCCGGCGCGCACGTTCACCCCGGGCGTCGCCAGCGGCGCCCGCAGCTCGGGGTTCCAGCTCTCGGCATCGTAGATGCGCGCGATGCGGTACCGGCCACCCTCGATCGTGAAGTCGGCGCCAAGCAGTCCGCCCCCCGCCGTCGGCACGTCGGGCAGATCACCGCCGCGCACGTACGAATGCCCGATCGCGATCTCGGCCCCCATGTTGTCGAGCAGGAAGTTCAGGTCGGCGCGGTGGTTCACGTGCGCCAGCAGCGGCTCGTACATGCGCTTCACTGCGGGCCAGTCCGCACCGTGGGCGTTTTTCACGTACAGGTTGTTGCGCTGGTTGCGCCAGCCTTCGTTGAATATCTGGCGGAACTCCTCGCGGGGATCGATGTACGCGCGCAGCGATGCGGTCAGACGCCCGGCACCCGCGGCGGGCACCGTGCGGTCAGCGTCCACCAGATACAAACCGCCCTGGGCGCCGCCGGTGCGATACAACAGCTTGCGTCCGTCGGCGCTCACGACGAACTGCGCCACCCCGGTCGCGAACGGCGCCGCGCGGCGCGTGGACAGCTGAAAGCGGTGCAACGTGTTGCCGCCACCGTTCGCGCCCGCCGTTCCCGACGCGGCGACCGCCTCGAGGAAAAACACCGTGCCGGCGGGTCCGGCGCGGAGCCCGCTGTAGTCGCGCTCCGTGACGGCCTGCACCGCGACGATACGCTGCGGCAACCCGTCGAAATCGATCCGCACCGGGCGAACCGCCGCCGTCGCGCTCCGGGCACTGTCGGACCGCGCCGGTGCCGCCGCACTGTCGGTGCGCGCCGCGGCCGTCGCGCCAGCGGCCCGCGCCGCTTCCTCGTCGCTCTCCGGCAGCAGCGGCGATACCTCATCCGACGCGAGCACGGCCAGATACAGCGACCGCACATCGGGGCGATCGTACTTCGACATGTCGAGCAACGACGAATTCAGCGCGAAATTCGTGGAGGCGAGGAACCACAGGTACTTGCCCCCCGCGTCCCACGCGGGCGTGGTGGCATCTGCCATGCCGTCGGTGACCTGCTTCACCGTGCCACCCGTCACGTCGTACACGAAAATGGCACGAAACAGCGACTTGAGCCGCTTGGGATACGCCAGATACCGTGAATCGGGGCTCCACACCGGCACGATGGAGCGGTCCGCCATGAAGTACGGATCGGTGTCGGCCACCTTCGCCTGTCCCGTGGCCACATCCACCAGCCAGATCCGGAAATGGGTGTCCTGAAATGCAATCTTCCGCCCGTCGGGTGACCAGCTCGGCGCATACGGTCGGCTCGGCTCCGGCAGCGCGATGTCGCGCCGCGCGCCCAGCCCGTCCTGCGGTGCGATCACGAGCTGATACTCCCCGCTCCGATCGCTGAAGTACGCGAGCGTCTTGCCATCCGGCGACCACACCGGCGCGATCTCGGCGGCGCCGCTGCTGTTCGTGAGATTCCGCACGTCCCCCTTCTCGGCGGGAATGGTGAAGATCTCACCGCGCGCCTCCACCGCGGCACGCTTGCCCGTGGCGGACAACGCCAGGCTCGTGATGCGCGACGACACGTCCTTCCACGACGCCATCATCCACGGGAAGTCGCCCGCGGCCGTGATGTTCACGATGCGCGCCGTCCCCGTGGCCGGATCGAGTTCGTGCACGTAGCCGGCCTGCTCGAACACCACCGCCCCGGCCGACGCGTCCAGCGACTTCACGTCGAAGTCGCGGAACTTGGTGACCTGCGCCAACCGCTTGGCTTTCGTGTCGTACGAAAAGACGTTGGACACGCCGTCGCGATCCGAGAGGAAATACACGGCGTCGTTCACCCACACCGGGTCCATCTCCTTGGAGTTGGTGAACGGTGTGGAGTCGAGCGCGAAGCTCTTCAGGTCGAGAATCCAGATCGGCTTGTTCTGCCCACCGCGATAGTTGCGGCGCTCTTCGTCCCATGAACTGGCCATGCGGTACGCCACGCGACGGCCGTCGGCCGACAGTTTGCCCTGATAGGCGCGCGGCATCGGCATCGCCGTTTCGACGCCGCCGGCGACGGGCACGGTCCAGAAGCGCGGCGCTGCCGTGGGGGCCCACGATCCGCGCGGGCTGGCGAACATCACCGCCGAGCCGTCGGGGGTCCACCCCTGCACCAGATCGGCCGACGGATGCCACGTGAGGCGGGTGGGCTGGCCACCCTGTACCGGCACGGTGTACACGTCGGTGTTCCCGGCGTACTCGGCGCTGAATGCCACCAGTTGCCCGTCGGGTGAGAGCTTGGGGTTCTGCGTGACCCCCTGAAAGCTCGTGAGACGACGCGCCGCGCCGCCACGGCGCTCCACCGCCCAGATGTTGTTGGCGTACGCAAAGACGATGTGCTGCGCGCTCACCGATGGCGTGCGCAACAGGCGCGTCCCCGCTTGCGCGGGGAGCGGACCGGCAGGGAGCGAGAGCAGGGCGAGTGCGGAAAGCACTGCCGACGGGCGGAGGATCGATCGAGACATGAGTGCGCCGGTGGGCCGCGGGAACGGTGATGGAACGACCACGGAGGAGCCGCGACGGCGGAAACCGGTCGCGGCCCATGACAGCCAATGCGCATTGTACGGCGCGGGCACGCGATCAGTTAGCCCCGCCGTTCGTGCCGTCGCCCGTGCGTCGGGGAGGCCGTCGGTCAGTACGGCGACACCGCACCGCGCCCATCCGTGCGCACGCGGAGCGTGGCCAGCGTGCGCGATGCCACGCGGCGACGCGCCCCGTTCGGTGTGGTCTCCGGGTCGCGGTCGCGGTCGGCCACCACGCGCAGCACGAGCGCCGACCACGGCGGCTGCCGATCCAGCGACAGTGCCGAGGCCGCGATCACGAGCGCCCGCCCGTCGGGGGAGCGCGTCCACGCGGAGGGAGCGCTGTCGCCGTTGGCCGTCACGCCGTCACCCGTCGCCCCATGTCCCTCACGCCGGATCTCGAGACGCAGTCGCGCCGCCGCCCCCATCCAGCGTGCGTCGGCGGCAGAGAGGGACAGCAGGAGCAGCGCCGAGCTGTCCGGCAGGGCCACGACCGCATCGGGCACGACGGTGCCCGAGAATCCACTCCACCGGTCGCGCCGCAGCATGGCGGGTGTGGAGAGGGACAGAAACGACGCCTTCGAGCGCGGATCGTACAGGTCGTCGAATCCACCGAACTGCTGCCGCACCGTGCTGGTGAGGTCGTCGTGGGTGTCGACGAAATTGCTCATGACGACCCCCAGCGAGTTGGTCGCGCTGAGTGCCCCGTGGGTCCCGCCCAGCGGGCGCATGCGATTGGCCACCGAGACGGCGCCGAGCCCGACGCGGACCTTGTCGTCGAGCGACACCAGAATCGGCGCGGGGTTGAGGGTGACGGCAGTATGGCCCGCCACGATGCGCGGAGGGGCGGCCGGGAACGGCTCGGCGGCCGTGTACCGCAGCCACGTCGCCGCCGTCGCGAAGCTGTCCGCCGACACGGCGTGATCGTAGGTCATGCGCACCAGCACGTCGCGGTAACCCAGCGGATCGCCGGTCACCGGGCGGTAGCGGTACAGCGTGGTGTCGCCGCGTTGGCGCGTCGTGATTTCGGCCGTGGCCTCGCCGGCCCGCACCACGATGCCCGCCTCGCGGTCGCGGGTGGACACCACAGCCACGCCATCGAGCGCCGCCAGCAGCGACGCCACCCGCATCACCGAATCGGGGTGCGCGAACACACCGAAGCCCGTGGTGACACCGTCCACGCTGAACGCGACATCGCCCGGGTCGCGAAGCGACGCGGCCACATGAAAGCCGTGCGCCTTGAGGGCCTCGACCACCGGCAAAAACTCCGCGGCCACGGCGCGGTTGTGCCCGTGATCGGACAAGATGACGAGCTCGAGGTCACGCCCCGTGCGCCGCCGGTACTCCCGCTGCAGCGCGATCAGCTTCGCGTCCAGGTGGGCGAGATAGCTCGCAAGATCGCCGCGTGTATGCTGCAGCGCATCCGGACCGACGTTGTACGCATAAATCGTGGGCCGGCCGCCGCGCGACAGGAATTGGCGCACATCCACATCGACTTCCTGGCGCGCCACCTGATCGGACATCAGGTAAGCGGCCAGATGATGGAGCTTCAGTCCGAAGGCGAGATCCATGCGCCGTTCGTACTCGATCGGCGTGATGGCGTCGAGCAACTCACCGACCACCGCATTCTGCCGGGCGCTGTAGAAGATGCGCTGGTACCCCGGTGGCGGCTGCACCCCCAGAATGTCGTGCCACGCGATGTCGCTGATGGAGGGGAAGGTCGAGACCAGCCGGCTGGGCGGCCGGAATGACGCGAACAGCCCGCGCGCGCGTGCGGCGGTGATGTCGCGGTAATCGACCCCATCGAGCGCCAAGACGAGCCGGTTGGCGATGGGCGGATCCGCTGGCGGACTGCGCCGTAGCGGAACACACGAGAGTGCCAGCGGGAATAACAGCAGATGGCCGACAAACTTTCCGACACGGCGGGTGGCGCTGAGCATACGGTGCATGGTACCCTCACCCACGGACCACACAAGCCCATTGCCGGGTCTTCCATGCTGCCACGAATGCTTCACCCTGCATGCTCTGCCCCGCGGCGCCTCACGCCGGCGAGGCGGCATGCCGCCACCGTGCTCGCGGCGGCGCTGCTGGCCGCCGCGCCGGACACCGCCGTGGCACAGCGCCCGCCGGCCGCGCCGGTGCCGGTGCCGGTCGCCACGCCGTCGGTGGGCACGGGCATCGTCAAGGGTACGGTGGTAACCGATCGCCGCGTCCCGGTGGGAGGCGCGCAGATCCGTTTCGGCGCCGTGACCGGGGTCGCCGAATCCGACGAGAGTGGCCAGTTCTCGGCCAGCCGTCTCAGCCCGGGCCCGCTCTGGCTGCGCATACGCCGCATCGGCTACCGGCCCGAATCGCTGCTGGTGGTTGTCGGGGCGGACCGGGTGGTCGACACCACCGTCGTGATGACGCCGATTGCGCAGGCGTTGGCCGCCGTGAAGGTGGTTGGCCGGCGCGACATGAGCGGGCCGATGGCGGGTTTCTACAAACGCCTGCAAACAGGGAGCGGCCGCTTCTTCACCGCGGCCGACATCGCGCGGCGCCAGCCGAATCAAATGACCGACCTGCTGCGCACCGTACCGGGCATCCGCATCGAGACGCGCGGCTTCGACAACCGGGTGCGCATCCGTGGCAACCGGTGTGCCCCGTTGGTGTGGCTCGACGGCCAGGCGCTGTTTGCCGGCGAGTTCGACCTCGACTCGGTCGACCCGAACTCGTTCGAGGGGATCGAAGTGTACAACGGTCCCGCCGCCGTCCCCGTAGAATTTCTCGGCAATCAGCGCGTCAGCAGCAGCTGCGGTACGATTCTGCTCTGGTCGCGCCGCGGGGAGTTCCGGGAAAAGAAACGCAAGGCGGGAGAGCCCACGCCCGCCGCGCGGATCGCCCAGCTCATCGAGGAGCTGCAGGTATTCACGGCGGCGGACGTGGACGTGGCCGCCCACGTGGACTCCACGGCGATCGTGCGACCGGTCTATCCGGATTCCCTGTTCGACGCCCTGGTGCCGGGCGATCTCCTCGCCGAGTTCGTGGTGGATACGGACGGCGAGGCGGTCATCGAAACGTTCAATACCATCACCGCATCCCACCGCTCGCTCATCGAACCGGTCCGGCGGGCCGTGCGCGAACAGCGCTTCATACCGGCCGTACGTCAGGGCAAGACCGTCCAGCAGGTGATGCAGCTGCCCTTTACGTTTGTCCCCGACTCGTCCGCCCGCCGCCGCTGACGCGGCGCGCTCCGCTCCCCTCTGCGTCCGCCCGATGACTACTCCGCCGGTGCTCGCACTCGCCCTCGTCCTGCTGACCGCGACGGCCCCCGCCGCGGCCGCCCAGCGACTCACCGAGATCGGCCAGACCTCGGTCGGCACGCCGGTCTTCCTCGAGCCCCGGTCGGTGTCACGCGCCGATGGCATCGTGACCGCCACCGTGCGCGTCGCGCTCCAGCCGCCGCTCAAGCATTCCGCGGGCGACCTGCGCAGCTCGCGCACGATCGCGATGTACAACTGCGCGAAACAGACCGTGGCCACGAAAGAAAGCTGGTACTACCTCGATGCTGCGGGCACGAAGGTGGGGATGCACAAGGTCGTGAAAATTCCCGGCTTCGGTCCATCGTTCAAGGGCTCGCTGGCCGATGTCGCGATGCGCCATCTGTGCGCGGCCGCGCCACGCTGACCGACTGGCCGCGCGCCGCTGTGCGCGGCATGTTGGCCAGCATCCTCGGTTTCCCCTTTTCTCTGCCAGGCTGACCCGTGCGCCCTCCGCGTTCCCTGCACGCCCGCTGCTCGCTCGTGCTCACGCTCGCCGCCGTGCTGCGGCCGGCCACGACCATCTTGCCCGCGCAGCCTGCCGCCCCCGCCGTGGCCTCCCCGCTCGGTGCGCTGCACTGGCGGGCGATCGGCCCCGTGCGCGCGGGACGCGCGCGCGCCCTCGCCGGCGTGCCCACCCAGCCCAATGTGTTCTACGCCGGTTTCGACAACGGCGGCATGTGGCGCAGCACTGACTACGGCTCGAACTGGGTACCGTTGTTCGATGACCAGTCCACCGGCTCGATCGGGGCCATCGCGGTCGCCCCGTCCAATCCAAACGTCATCTACGTGGGCAGCGGCGCCGGCATCATCCGCCCCGATCTCGCGGTCGGTGACGGCATGTACAAGTCGGTCGACAACGGCAAAACGTGGGCGCATCTCGGCCTCCGCGAATCGCAGATGATCGCCATGGTCGACGTCGATCCGAGGAATCCCGACCGATTGTTCGTGGCGGCGCTTGGGCATCCGTATGGACCGAACACGGAACGCGGCGTGTTCCGGTCGCTCGATGGTGGCGCGTCGTTTCAGCGCGTGCTGTACAAAGACGAGTACACGAGCGCGAACGACGTGCGCATCGATCCGCAGAATCCCGACATCGTGTACGCGACGCTCTGGCAACAGCAGCAGAGCTTCATCGAGGGTCAGGGATTCGGTGGGGGCGGCAACGGCATCTTCAAGTCCACCGACGGCGGCACCACCTGGAAGCAGCTCACGGTCGGACTGCCCTCGATTCTGCAGGCGAACATCGCCTTCGCCCCCGGCAACCCGAAGGTGCTGTACGCGATGGTCGCGGCGGCACCGCCGACCGGATCGCCCGCCGGCGCATCGGGACCGATCGGCTTCTACAAGTCCACCGATGCCGGCGAGCACTGGTATCTCGCGGTGAACGGCCCCGCGTCCGCGGCGGGCGCCGCGCCGAAATTCGTGGACAATCGTCCGCTCGCCCGCATCGGTGGTGGCGACCTGCCCACGATCACCGTTGACCCGAGCAACGAGAATGTGGTGTACAGCGCGTCGGTCGTCATGTGGCGCACTGAAGACGGCGGGCTCACCTGGTCGGCGGTGCGCGGCGCACCGGGCGGTGATGACTATCAGAAGATCTGGGTGAATCCCAGCAATCCCGACCTCATTCTCGCCGTGGCCGATCAGGGGGCGGTGGTGTCGGGCAATCGCGGCGCGTCGTGGAGCAACTGGTACACGCAGCCCACCGCCGCGATGTATCACGTGACCACCGACAACGCGTTCCCGTATCGCGTGTGCAGCGGACAGCAGGACTCCGGCTCGGCCTGCGTGAACAGCCGCTCCGACGACGGACGCATCACGTTCCACGATTGGCATCCGGTCAACATTCAGGAGTACGGGATCGCCGCGCCGGATCCGCGTGATCCCGACGTCGTGTTCGGCAGCCAGCGCACGAACGTGTCGAAGTACAATCGGCGCACCGGACAAACGGTGCTCGTGGGTCCCGACCTCTCCGTGCGCGGCCCCAACGGCGAGAACTTCGGCCGCAACGTGCGCACGATGCCGTTGCACTTCTCACCGGTGAACCCCGACGTGCTGTACTACGCGTCGAACGTGGTGTGGAAGACGCTCGACCGCGGCCAGAGCTGGACGCGCATCAGCCCCGATCTCGCGCGCCAGACCTGGGAGGTTCCGGCCACCGCCGGCCAGTACGCCAGTTCGGTGACACCGGCGCCCGCCGGTGCCATTACCGCGCTCGCACCGTCACCGCGGAGCGCGAGCGTGCTCTGGGCCGGCACCGATGACGGAAACGTGCAGGTCACGACCAACGGCGGCACCAGCTGGAAGAACGTCACGCCGGGCGCGATCAAGGCGTGGACGCGCATCTACAACATCGACGCCGGCCACTTCGACGCCGGCACCGCGTACATCGCGGCGAACACGTTCCGCCTTGATGACCTGCGCCCGCACTTTTATCGCACGCACGACGGCGGCGCCACGTGGACCGAGATCAGCAACGGGCT
>CANJOX010000063.1 GCA_947475795.1 Gemmatimonadota bacterium | reverse complement strand
GTGGCGACGCACATCCTGGCGTTCGAGGGCGATTCGGAGACGGTGTGGTTTGAGGGGAACTACGGCGCGTACATCGAAGACCTGAAGCGCCGGAAGGGCCCGGATGCGGATATGCCGACGCGGATCAAGTACAAGAAGTTGGTGCGCTCGTAAGCTGGTGTTGGCAGCGGGTTATTCGACGCCGTTGTCGACGTGGATTGCCAGGTGGGTTCAAACTCTGAACGGGTGTCCATTCGGGGCACCCGTTTCGAACGCCGGTCGTGGAACCCGTCGGATTACGTCATCACTGTCATTTACTTGTGTGGGAGACCTACAAGCTGCTGGTTACACGTCGAGATGCGAGCATCCGCGTGGCGCTCGCAGGCATTGCGTTCACAGTGATGTTTGACGTAGAAAACTTTGTGGTGCCTTCAACACTAACGGGGATATCTGAAATGAATTACGGCATTCGTTTTCTCGCAGCGATCATCGGCTGCAGCATGATATCTGCCTGTCAGGACGTCGTCACGTCACCGAATGAAGTTGCGGCAGGGGCGCCCCGGCTTACTCTCGTGAGGCTCTGTGTGGTCAACTTTACGGTGGGCTGCGAGTCCCCCGTATCACTTGCACCAGGCGCGAGTGCACAGATCGAAGCCGCTGCGTATGACGGCGCCACTGACGTTTCGCGCGCTTGCAGCTTTACCTGGAAATCGAACAACGCGTCGATCCGTATCGCGGTCAACAACCCCACGTCATCGGCCATCGTTTCAGCAAACGTGAATGCGTCACCACAGTCATTGACCGTGACCGCGACGTGTAGCGGTGTCTCGGGAGCCGCCAACATTACCATTCTGTGAGCTGCAGTCGTTTCGATATTAGCGGCGCGGATATGCCCACGCGCATCAAGTACAAGAAGCTGGTGCGCTCGTAAGCACTTGATTTGCTTGTGTTTGTCAGAGCGGCTGCGTTGGAGGCCACCGGCGAGCCCGGTTCGGTGCTGGCGACGCCCGGTCGAGTTGCTGCTCGGCCGGGCTCTTGTTTTTGTCACATGATTTGTCACATCGGGGCGGGCCGAAGTCCAGGTCGGCGATGCACTTACCGACGACTGGAAAGGGACGCACAATTACGCCGGCCCCGGCGGCGTCAAATGACACAAATGACTAGGCGTGGTGTCAGACCCTCACGGTACTTTGCGATGGGGCGCGGATGACAGTCGAACGGAAGATGAATGTCGTTTCCACAGGTCGACCGATCCGATTTGGTGCCGAACTTCGATGGACGTGCGGGCGATGACGTGGTTGATGTGGGTTGGGCCGAGGGCCAGCTGAATGATGGGCGAACCTACCGCCTTGAGAGCTGGTCCCTCGCTGGGACCACCGGGGTCACGGTGTTCATGGCCGACGAGGGGCTGGAAGCCAGCGGCCTACTGGAGGTCAACGCGCTCTTGGAGGTTAGCGGGGTGATCACGAACCACGCGCAACAAGAGATCATGCTGCATCGCTTCGTCGACCCGTCGGGCACCTCGTGCCTGTCCGTCAGCTACATCATCGCGAATGAGTACGACGAGTTTCTTGCTGAGGCGCATCCGCCGCTGAAGCAGTACAATCGATTGAACTAACGTGCTGCGATTTGAATTCAACGCCAACTTTTCCAGTGGTCAGACTCGTCTCGTGAACGACTCTCTTGGATTCGATCCAGGCGGTAAGCGTGCCTTCGGCTGGGCGGTCGCGAGAATTGGTAACTGTACCTCGATTGATCTCGTGACTAGCGGGTGCCCAGCGCATGCTTGCGACGCGATTGAGGAGGCAATGGGTCACGTGCCGTCGGAGTGCGATCCCGTTGCCGCAGGAATTGACGCGCTGCTCTTCTGGACGCCCACCGGAACGCGTAAGGTCGACGCGATGGTTCGCGATGTCCTGCGAGCGTGCAAGGCAACGTCACCCGGTGGCACTGTTCAGCAGTTGAACTCACTGCGTGGTCCTTTCACAGGAATGACCCCGGTTGGCGCGATCGCCTGCCATACGAGCCCGACCCGATCCATGTGGTGCCAGGTCCAGTGAGCTACTGGATGCCCGACGTCACCGAGTACGCCACAACGCCTCAGTAGGGCTCACCTCTGGATCTCACTGCGAGAAATCGAATTCGCCGCCCCAGCGCATAAATGTCTCTGAAACTGCTCCCTCGCAGCGACGCTGACTGGTTAGGTAGGGTCTTCTGGAACGCGTCGGCCGCCGAGGGCGCTGACCTCGCTCCTGAAGATCCGCTCGCTCTCGACTACCTTGGCCAGCAAGTCGGCTATTGGCTATTCGGCGCCTTCACCACGCGTACGAGCCGCGCCCAGTATTTTCCAATCGTGTTGTACGGTCTCGAGTTGGCCGGTTCTCACCCGCCAGCGGCGCTGCCACCCACCGACGCCGAGCGCGTGGCTCGATTTGAACGGTGGGAGCGCTTCTGGGCGCTCAGCGTCCTCCAATTCAACGGGGGGCCTTTGCCGCGCCGGCACGAAGATGCGTTTCGCGGCGTTCGCGGAGCTAATCACGCCTGGTCGGACAGCGGGGGGCGACTGCCCTTGGACTTCACGCTCATCTCGCGTCAGTCTGAGCTAGGCGCTCTCGGCGCCTACCTATCAGCGCTGCGCGACACGGGGTTGGTCCATCCCGGCACGCTGCGGCCCTCTCCGGCGGCGGAGGAGATACTGGCCTCCTTCTGGGATGAACGGGGGGCCGGGGCGCGCACCAACTCCTACAAAACGTACAGCCAACGTGCCGTCGAGGGCGACGACGCGGTGCCCCGCAACTTCGGGGGTGTAACGCTCAGGGCAATCGGAGAGCGCTCGCGGCTGAGCTCCCTCGTGGCAAGACAGCGGCGCGAGCAGCAGGACCGGCTCTGGGAGGCCCTCTTCGTTCGTGCGCGGGACGATACGCTGGAGCTCGCGGGACTGCTTCGGGAAGCCTCGAGTCGGCGAACCGGGCCTCCGTCCCCGCGTGAGTTCCTAGAGCGTGCCGTTGATCAGACGCGACCAAGCAAGTCGTCGGATCGCGTACGCTCGAAGCTCGAGTTCGCGCTGCGCTTCGGCGAGGCGGCCCGACAGCTTCTCGGCCAGTTTGACGCGATGTACCGCTCGGTGTCGGAGCGTGGGTGGGCGGCGCCGGCAGACGCTGTCGCGCGGGACACATTTGGCTCGACCACTCTCGCGCCGTTCCGTTCCGCTCTCCGAGCGGTGCTTGACCATCAACTGAGCGTCGAGATGCAAAGGCTCCCGATGCACGGTCAGCGCGCGCTCTCCCTCTTCGACCAAGTGCAGACTGGTACGGCCGGAGAAGTGATGCGGCTTCTACTCGATTACCACGATGCTGTACAGAAGGACCGACAGCGAGGTGCGGGCTGGATCAGAATAGAAGGCGGAGACTTGGTTCTATCGGTGACCTCCTACCGCGGACACGAGAAAGCGGCGCGCTTTCCCACGTTCAAGCTGGACGTGGTGCAGTCGCTCCTTCGCGATCTCGGGAGACTGTCGTGAGGGTGGCCCGAGAGCGCGTAATGGACCGCTTGGCCGCCGAGGAGCCGTGCTTGGGCGCCGTGTTCCTTAGCTACACCTTCGACCCTGCGTTCTTCGAGGAGCAAGTGCTCCGCGCGCTGCTCCGCCTCGCATCGGACCCGGTGGAGCAATCGACGCGCTTCTACGAAGAGGCCTGTCGGGCTTTGCAGGAGGTGCCAATAGCCTGTTTCGTAGACGCGGGTGCGCGCCGGCCGGGACGGCGGCTGCCCTATGATCTCACCTTGTGTCACGGGCGCACCTTTCATCCGAAGCTGGTGTTGGCGCTCTATGAGGGCTATGCCCGCGTGATGGTCGGTTCCGCGAATGTGACCCCTTCGGGTTTCAGCGAGAACGCGGAGCTGGTCTCAATCGAGGACCTCGCCTACGACCAGACAGCGGATGTCGCGACGCTTCTTGAGGTGGCGAGCTTTCTTGAGAAGGTGCGCGAGGCGTGGCGACCCGTCGGTCGGCAGCTCGACCTAGTGCTCGACGAGCTACGCCGACGGATCACGGACGGTGGATGTTCGGATGTCGGAAGGGATGCGCCGCGGCGCATCGCGTTCCTTCACGGGGAGGATGGCAAGCCGCTGCTTGACCAGTTGCTGGCGCTCGTTCCCGCCACCTCGCGCGTCATGCGCGTCGGACTGCTCGCGCCGTTTTATGAGAGCGACGATCCTGGGGTTGAGAACGTCGCCGACGTGACCTCCGTGCTCGCGCGCCTGGCAACGTGCGCCGGCTCGTCGAGCATAACTATGGACGTTGGCGTCCAATGGATGCAGTCGCCACTGCACGCGCCTGCCGCTGGCTGTGCCGCGCTGGAGGACGGTGTCGGCGATCTCTGGGCGTCGCGTAACGGGGACCAAGATGCAGCGAGCGTCGACTACTGGACGCTCCAGCGCGTCCACCCATCCACAGTGCAGCTGGTCGATGGGCACGGCGTCTCCCGCCGCGCGCCGAGGGTCGACGTCGAGGACCGTATCAGAACGCGTGCGACTTGGCATATCGGTATGGCGCAGATACACGCCCCGAGGGCGCTCATCGCGGCCATACTCGATTACGGGGTCGATCTGCAGTTGTGGCTGCACCCCACGCGACGGCTCGAGCTTGGGCAACCAGCGTCGCGACCATTGCATGCAAAGTTCTTACTGCTCACGTGGCGCGGAAGGAATGGAGCCCCGCGCACGCTCGTGTTCGTGGGGTCGGCCAATGCCTCGCGTCGGGCACTCCTGTGTTCGAGCGCCGACGGGGGGAACGTGGAGTGCGGCTTCGCATTCGTCGTGGACGGTGAAGTCCATCTGAAGGACATCGCCCCCGAGCTGGTATGGGCGGACCCTGATCGGGTGCGGTGCACTGACCGGACGTACCCCGTCCATGGGCCCGATATTGGGCTGGCCGTAGAGGGTGCTGTCTATGACGCGGTCCTGCGAACACTCGTAGTACGCTGGCGGCTTGGTGCCGGAGCCGTATCAGGTTTCTGGACGCTCTCGTACGACCGTCGGGAGATCGCGCGTGGGGAGGGGACGCCGGAGGGAGGTGCTCTCGTGATCGAGCCCTTCGAGTTGGTGCCGACCACCTTGGAGCTCGTGCTCCGCATCGGAGGCGAGGAGGCTAGCATCCCGATCATCGTCGAAGATCTCGCGGGCCTACGTCTCGGCCTCGCGACTTACGAGCCTGACCTGCGTGAAATGCTCGCCCTGCTCGGGCGCCGCGTGAGCGATGAGCGGATGGCCATGCTGTATCGGGATGGCCACGGCAACGTGGTCCCACGCGTCCTTGACCAGATCTTCGGCGAGGAGTTCGGGGCGCACGATGTCTTCCGCGCGTGGTGGGGACTCGCGGCGGACCTGTCGGACCCCTGCCTCTCCGTCGTCGGCTTTCGCCTCCACCTCGACGGTGGAGTCGGCGCGCGCGCGGTCTGGCGGTGCCTGCGAGAGTCCGTATCCATCGCAGCGATGTCGAACACGGAGGCGTGGTTCTACGGCGCGGAACTGCTTCGGGCCCTTCTTTTGGTCGAGCTCCCAGACGACGAGACAGGCCGAGCGAAGCGCCTCCTTCTCGACGGATTTACGGTGGAGCTGCGCAACGATCTCGTGCCATTCCGCCCGGAAGGCGACGCCGCGTGGCTCCGAAGCATCGCGGCCTTCTATCCCCTAGATCGCGCTCCACGAGCTCAACGCGCGCTCGCGACGGAGGCAACTTGACCGTCAACGGCACCGGCCGCACCCGCGAGTGGCTGCGATCTATCGTAAGCCTCGGTGCCCGTGCGCAGCATGACGGCGTGCCCATGGCAGACGTCGAACGCCAGGAGGACACGGTACTGCGGGCGCTTGATTTGCTTGACCGCCAACCGGGGATCATCCTCGCTGACGAGGTCGGTATGGGGAAGACGTTCGAGGCGCTCGGCGTTGTCGCGGCGCTCCGAAGCGAGAAGCCCGATGCGCGCGTCCTCGTGCTCACACCAGGTCCGGACCTCAACACGAAGTGGGAGCAGGAGTTCAGCCGCTTCTCCGATCCCGAACACCGAATGTATGAATTCGGCGGAGACGTGGTGTCAGCCACCAGGCTAGCTGACTTCGCACGATTAGCGCGCGACGGAAAGATTGTCCTCGTTCCCACCTCCGCGTTCACGAGCACAAGGCGCGCGAGCGATCAGGCGTATCTCCTCTCACTCTTCGTGCACTGGCTCCGCTCGGAGGGCCATAGCGTGAATGGCCGCACGGTCACAGCCATCGTGCAGCGGTTTCGTGGCGACGCTTTTGAGCGCGTCGATGTGAAGCGGGAGCAATTCCTTGGCCGCTACGCCTTCGCTGAGGTGCAGCCTAAGCTGGCGGGCGTGTTCCGGTCAGTGGGGGAGGAGAGCGATCAGTCGAGCCTCTTCGACGTCTACGCGGAGGGTGGGCTTGAGGCGTTTGCGGATGACCACCGGGTACGGCGCGCCCTTGACCTTGCTCGGTTCCGGCTGCTGCGAAAACTGCTGCCGCCCTGGGATCTCATCATCGTCGACGAGGCTCACAAATTGAAGAACGCGGCGACGGTGCGTTCACAGGCGGTAGGCTCGCTGCTTCGTCAGCGGTTCGACAAGGCGCTATTTCTGACCGCCACGCCCTTCCAGCTGGACGTCGCGGAGTTGACGCAGGTCTTCAGGCTCTTCTCATTGGCGCGAACTGCGCCGAACGACCTAATGGAGCAGGCCAAGGAACTGCTCGACGACATCCGGCAGTATCAGGAGGCGTACACTGGCTTCGAGGCCGTATGGCGCCGCCTAGACGCCGTGACGGCCGACCGCTTTCGTGAGCGCTACGAATTGGACCCAGAGTTGTCGTCATGTCCCGACGACGCCGTGCTCGATCCCGTGGCGCAGCGATTAGACGCGGTCCGACGGCTGAAGCGCGAGCGCATCGAGCCTCACTTCAGGAGGTGGATGATCCGCAGCATCCGACGTGACCGGCGGGCGTATCGACGGCACCTCCCCGAGCGTCGCGTGCCTCGCGGGGCTGACGCGCTTCCATTCCTGATTGGGGAGCGACTCATCGCAGAGTTGTTTCGCGTTGGCGACGGAACCCACAAGCCAGCGGCACAGGTGAGCCTAGTGTCGTCTTACGCGGCCGCGCGGACTGGGGCGCTTCTCGGAACTAACGGGCGGGCTATGACGGGGGACGCCGAGGAGTACCGGAAACTGCTGCGTCGCGTGCTCAGGGGCATCGATAAGCACGGCGAGCACCCGAAGGTCGCGTGGGTTGTTGAGGATGCCCTCCGTCACGCGGAACAGGGCGAGAAGACACTGATCTTCTGCGCTCGGTTGGAAACGTTGAGCGAACTCGCGCGTGACATCAAGAATGCTTGGCTTGAGCGCGTGATCTTACGTTGGAAAGAGGTGTTCCCTCGCATCCGCCGCGAGCAGGTCTTTGACGAGGATGAGAACGGTAAGCGACTGAAGGGCCGCCACACCCTCCTCCAGGCGCGAATGCACCGGGCACAGGACGCGCTCTATCTAGGGCTGCGCGAGCGTCATCTCAGCGGCATGTTACACATCGCCGAATTGGTGGATGCGAACATGGGACTCATCGTCGAGAACGCGAACGCTACGCTTGCGGAACAGCTAGTTGGCAAGACGAGCGCAACGCGTCCGGACTACCGCTTGGCGAAGCGTTGCATCGAGCACACTGTCGCTCGACTCTGGGCCAGCCGCGTCGGCGGATCCGTATCGCTGGACGCCGCCGTCCTCCCGCCAGCGTTGGTGGATGCCGGTTACGTCATCGCGGGACTCGATCTGGTACGGGATGGGGAAGACGACTCCGAGCAGGGAGACCTCCGCCCAAAGTGGCGCATCGATGAGGCGGAAGTGCGAATGGTCCTCGGAGGTGGTCGAGATCTTTGGGCCCGCCTGCGACCGCAGGTGGAGACACTTGAGCCGCGCGCTCGTGTACAGCTGGTCGAGCAGGTCGCACATTTCCTCACTTTCAAGGAGGTGAGCTTCATTGTCGACCTGCTCGCGGAGGCGAAGCGCGAGAGCATCATCACCACCTCTGTTAACTCCCGTCAGCTCCTAAAGTTTCTTGATCGGTTCTGGGACACCGAGTGCGGTGGCCGCTGGCTCGCACGCCTGTCGGCGTTCGTGCTGTACTTCCGGTCCCGCAGTGAGGGCCAGCGACGCGACATCCTCGAGGGCCCGATTCGCACGGGTGAGATCGTCCGCCAAACCAAGGACGGCGAGTCACGCGAGCGGCTACGAGAGGCCTTCAACACGCCCCTCTACCCGATGGTACTCGTCGCGAACGCCGTTATGCAGGAGGGACTCGACCTGCACAGGAACTGCGCTCGAATTGTTCACCACGACCTTGAGTGGAACCCCGCGCAGCTCGAGCAGCGGGTAGGGCGGATTGATCGCATTGGCTCGTTCACCGCGCAGCGGTTGGCGGCCGACCCCACGGCCACGTTGGACGTGCTCTACCCGCTCATTGACCGGACGATAGACGTACGGATGTACCGCCGCGTAAAGAGCCGGGAAAAGTGGCTTGAGTTTTTGCTGGGTGCGACGCCTACGTTCCGGGAGGACTTGCTTGAGGACGAAGACGTGCCAGAGCTGCCGCAGGGCATCGCGCAGGCGTTAGCCATAGATCTCGGGCCTCGTCCGGTACCCTGATCGGACTGCCCTGGTATCAGCGATCTCTGACGCGCGTTTGCGGTATGTCGACGAGTGGCAGCGACTCGCGTTCCCACCAAACCACGGCGGATTTTTGGCGAGGCTCAAGTTCGCGAATACGTTGCCGGGAACGCGTCACCCGGTGAGGGATCCGGATGGGTCGACGCTCGGGTGCGTGTAACAACAGCGAGTTTGACGTTCCTGCCCGCACCATGACCCGGAGCAGCGAGCTTCGCCTCAGGCGCACGCCTTTTTGAGTCGTACTCCTGGCCTGCAGCACCTGCCTTACAGAGAATCGACTTGCACCCTGATGTGCACCACGCATCGCGGTGAACTCATGGATCTGATCGGCAAGACAGGGAACCTGACCTGTAAGTCGTTTCCCATCAAAGTCTTGAGCTGTCGCCAGCAGAACAACAGGTGCGACGCCGCACAGTTTGAGGGGAACTACGGCGCGTACATCGAAGACCTGAAGCGCCGGAAGGGCCCGGATGCGGATATGCCCACGCGCATCAAGTACAAGAAGCTGGTGCGCTCGTAAGCCATTGCTGGCAGCGGGTGACCCCGGTCGCGGGTGCTCACCCGCAGCAGGACGCCGGCAACACGCGGTTCGCCTCCACGAGGCTGCCCCAGTAGCGCAGCCACCGCGTCAACGACCCGGCGGCGGGTGAGGCACCCGCCCCGCCGTCCGGGCGGGTGCCGGGGCGCCACGCCCACCAGCGGGTGCTGTCGGCGGCGCTCACCACCAGGGCGCCGCTGTCATCCTGCCGCCGGTAGCCGCGGCTGTTCACGGCGACGGCCCATCGGGGCGTGGCGGTGGTGTCCAGGAGGTCCCGGCCCATCCACACTCCGGCCGACGAGTCCGCGAACCACGTCCGCACGGTTGCGAACCAGTCGACATGCCCCACCGACTGCCGGTCCACCCGTGGCGGGCCCACGAGGGCCGGCGGTCCGAAGAGGAACGCCGACGTCAGCACCATGGGGTCGGTGGGGAGCCCGCGCAGCACGGGATCGGCGTCGTCGTCGGTGCGCTCGCCGTGGTCGCCCACCACGAGCACCACGGTATTGGTCCAGCGGGCGCGCGCGCGCAGCGCGGCGAGCAGTCGGCCCAGCTGATGGTCGGTCTCGCGCAACGCCAGATCGTAGCGCCCTTGGCGGGTGCCGGGGTCCGCGCGCCCGTCGGGTACGGGGAAGGGCGTATGCGTTCCGTCGGTCGCGAGATACAGCACGAACGGGCGCGCAGCGCGGTCGTCGTGCGCGCGCACCCAGCGCATGGCCCGCTCCACGGTCACGGAGTCGGGGACGGCCTGAAAGTACAGCTGCTGCGCCTCCTCGCGATCGAAGAGCGTCTCATCGTACCAGCGACGCGCCATGCCGAGCTGATTGTCGAAGCCGGGACTGGCCGACCAGAGCGCCACGGCGGCATAGCCCCGCCGGCGCAGGAACGCGGGGAAGGCGTCCACGCGCAGGTCGGGGTAGTTGGCGGCGATGAAGAGCTGCGGGTGCTCCCAGACGCCTGTGTGCAGCGTGATGAACCCCCGCGGACTGGGCTCGCCGCCGGCCATCCAGAGCGGATAGCGCACCGCCTGAGCGGCCAGAGCATCGAGTTGTGGCGTCGGGGAGGCCGCCCCCTGACGTCCGCCGAAGCCCCAGCCGGTGTCCCGGCCGCGGAGCGACTCGATGGCGATCACCACGATGTCGGGTGGGTCGTTCACCGCGTGCCCCCACGCGGGCGCGCCGCCGGGGTGCCCGGGGCGTCGCAGGAGTGGATACCGGTCGGACAGCCACGTGTCGCGCCCCAGCGGGTCGAGCGCGCGACGCAGGGCGTCGCGCGCAACGCGTTCCTCGCTGGGCGACCACGGCGCGGGAGGGTGCCGCGTCTGCCAGAGACGTGAGGTGGGTGGCTGGAGGAGGTCACGCTGGTGGTACCACGCGAGCCGCGTGGGCGCCCACGCCAGCGGGATCGCGAGCGCCCAGAGCAACGGCTCGCGTCGAAGCGGGACGGGCGCGTCGCGCCACCGTCCGCGAACCAGTGCCACCGCGGCCACGAGCAGGATCGCGAGCGTTGCCGCGAGGACCCCCGGCTGGTCGGCCACCGGCTTCACCCAGTCGGCGTTCGCGAGTCCCGCCCCGGAATACGCCGCGAAGTGATTCCAGCTGAGCGGCTCGGCGCGGAAGCGCTGCATGCCGAGGTCGAGCGAGACCAGCAGCAACGTGGCCAGCGTCCATCCCACGCCCGCCGTACCCACCACCGCATGGAGGGACCGGGTGCTCCACCCCGCCACCCGCCGCGGGATGTCGACGAGGAGCGACAGGGCCGCCCAGATCGCCGTGCCGCCGAGCAGCGGCAGGGCGTAGAGCGGGAGTTGGATGCCGAGGGCCACGACCGGGCTGGCTTGCAGCCGATGACCGGCGGGGTCGCGACCGAGGTCGTGGACGACCAACAGCGCGAGTTGCGCCAGCGCGCTGACGGCGAAGGCGCGGCGATGGGGAGCCCAGGCGGCGTGCGTCATTGCACTAGAAGCGCGTGGTGAAGTCGGAGTATACGAACCGCCACTCCGTGCGCTGTTGGCCACGCATGGGGTCGAGGGGGGCGCCGAACTCGATCCGGAGCATCTGGCGGGCGCCGGTGAGGGAGAGCAGCAGCGCGGCACCGACCCCCGAGCGCCACGTGGTGCTCGTCCCGTACGGCGCATCGCCGGCGTCGAGGCGACCGGTCTGCGCGACGGCGGCCACCGCCATCTCGGTGCGCGCCACGGGGCTGGGGACCCGTTGGCGTTGTTCGACGCCGATGAGGAACCGCCGCGACCCGCCGAGGTTCGTGGAGCGCCACCCGATCAGGCCGTCGTCGTCCCCCCGGAAGGTGAGCTGGGCAGGCAGGCGTTCGCGGTGGAGAGTCGTGGCCTCGGCGACGAGCGC
>CANJOX010000062.1 GCA_947475795.1 Gemmatimonadota bacterium | reverse complement strand
TGCGTCAGCGACGGGGCACGCCACCCGAAGGCCACGTGCTGCTGCGCGATGTCACCGCTCCACTCACGCCGGCGAAAACCGGGCAGCGCCGTCTCGACCGGGCCGTGATCGCGGGCCGGCGTGCCGGGCGCCAGCTGTCCATGGCGTGCGGCGACGGCCTGCCGCACCCGGTCCACGTCCACGTCCCCGACGATGCAGAGCACCGTGTTGTCGGGGCGGTACCACCGATGGTAGAACGCCGTGAGCTGGTCCTGCGTGAGCGCCCGCAGCCCCGCCTCTTCGCCCATGCGCCAGCGCCGGATGCGATGCCGGTCGTGCAGCACCGCATACAGCGTTTCGATCGCCATCGACGAGGCCGTGTCGCGCTTGCGTTTCGTCTCCTCGATGATGACTTCGAGTTCGCGCGCGAGTTCGTCGGCATCGATCAGCGACCGGGCGTACGCATCGAACTGGATCTCGAGCCCCTGTTCGAACGACGACGACGGCAGCACCGTGTAGTACGTGGTGTGGTCGTAGATCGTATGCGCGTTGAGATAGCCGCCGGAGGCCTTGGTCTCGCGCGCGATCTGCCCGACGCCGCGGGTGGGGGTGCCCTTGAAGAACATGTGTTCGAGCACATGGGCGATGCCGACCACGTCGTCGGGCTCGTCGAAGTAGCCGACCTTCACGTGCGTGACGATGGACACCACCGGCGCCGACGGATCACGGCGCACGAGGAGCGTGAGGCCGTTCGGCAGGACCTCACGCACCGTGTCGCGATGCAGCGCGAGCCCGTCGCGCACTAGCGCACGATCCGCAGCATTCCGGCGTCGGCACCGCCACGGAGAAACGTCTCCGGCGCGTCGGACGCCACGGACATCCCCGTGGCCCCGTAGTAGCGCCGCGCCTCGGCTGCCATGAACTCGGGCAGCGGACGACCGGCATCACGCGCATCGCGCAGCGACTCCACGATCGCGACCCAGGTGCCCTCGAAGACCGTGCCGTCGCGCATGACCACGCGATGCGTGGTTTCGGCTGCAAGGACGTCGGTGGACGCTGGTTCCGCTTGTTCGCCCTGATGCTGCGTCACCAAGCCGGTGAGCAAGGTACCCAGCGCCTCGAGCTGCTCCTTTTCCTCGGGGAGGTCGGCGGTGTCCTGCTCGAAGAGCGACTGCTCGACTTCCTCGAGGAGATCGTCGATGTCGTCCGTTTCCCCGGCGAGTTCGATCAGACGCAGCTCCCACGGCTTCAGCTCGCCGTCGGTGTCATCCAGCTTGTACGCCGACTTCTTGAGCTCGACGAGACGCCAGATCCCCAGCTCGTCCCAGTGGTCCTGTGGCGAGGTCTTTTCGAACTCGACGAGCGCCTCGTCGAGATCGCCGGCATCGTACATGAGGTTGGCGAGATACACGCGCGCCTCGGCGAACTGCGGATCGAGCGCGAGCGCGTGGCGCAGCGAGGCGATCGCTTCGGGGTCCCGCAGCAGGCGATGCTGCGCGTAGCCCAAACAGGCCACCGCTTCGGCCGAGTCGGCGGCGTGCGCCACGGCCCGCTCGAAGTAGGCGAGCGATACGTCCACAAACCCTTCGCGGAAGAGCGCGCGGCCGATCTGCAGCATGAGATCGACGTCGTCCTCGTAGCCCAGCGTGACGGTACGCTCGAAGGTGCGCAGCCCGGCGTCCACCTGTCCGAACTTGAGCAGGACCTCACCGAGTCCGGCCAGTGCATCCTCGTGATCGGGGTCGAGCACGAGTGCGTCCTCGAAGCTGCGCCGCGCCCAGGCGTACTCCTCACGGGCCAGTCGCGCATAGCCGAAACCCACGTGCAGCTCGACGGCGCTGGGGTACAGCGCCACGGCCTCACGCAGCAACACGAGCGCCTCGTCGTACTTGCCCTCGTCGTACAGGGCGTGAGCACGCTCGTCGTATTCCTCGGAACTCAGGAACGGGGTGGGCATGTGGTGTCAGACCTCCGGAGCGAGCGGGTTACCGGATAGTACCATGCACAACGTACTTGGTTCACGCGTGATGCCGTCATGGCGCTGCCGTCATGGCGCTGCCGCCTCGACGCGGGCGGCGGCCAGCGCCACGGCGATCTGACCGGCGAGGGCGGCATTCTGCTCGAGCAAGGCCAGATTCGCGGTCACGGAGCGCCCGGCGGTGCGCTGCTGGATGTCGGCAAGCAGGAACGGCGTGACCGCCCCACCACGCACGCCGGCGGCGGACGCCGCCGCCAGCGCCGCGACGGTGGCCTGATCGACCAAGTCCTCGGGGAGGGCGACATCGGCCGGCGGCGGCTGGACCACCAGCATGGCCCCGCGGCACCCCATGGCCCGGTGCGCGCGCCACGCGTCGGCGATCTGCGCCGGCGTGTCGAGCGAGGCGGTCAGCATCAGCCCCGTGTGCACCGAGAAGAAGCCGGGGAGTTCGCGGGTGCGATAGCCCACCACCGGTACCCCAAGGGTCTCGAGCCGCTCCAGCGTGGCCGGCAGGTCGAGGATGGACTTGGCCCCCGCGCACACCACGATCACCGGCGTGCGCGCCAGCTCCACCAGATCGGCTGATTCGTCGAACGGGGCGTCGCGGTGCACGCCCCCGATGCCGCCCGTGGCGAACACCTCGATGCCGGCCAGCGCGCACAGGGCAAGCGTACCGGCGACGGTGGTGGCGCCGTCGGCCTGCTGCGCCACGGCGATGCCGAGATCGCGGGCGGACACCTTCCGCACACCGGTGCGGGCCAGAAAGCGCTCGAGGTCATCGGGCTCGAGGCCGAACGACGGCACGCCGCGCACGATCGCGGTGATGGCGGGCGTCGCGCCGGCCGCCTCGACGGCGGCCATCATGCGCGCGGCCGCCTCACGATTGTGCGGCGGCAGGAGCCCTTGGGCGAGAACGGAGCTTTCGAGGGCGACGACCGCGCCGCCGCGCGCGAACGCGGCCTCGATCACGGCGGTGCTGCGCGTCCGCACCCGGCGCTCGGGCGTCAGTCTGCGGCGTCCTCGAAGGTGTCGCTCTTCTTCGCTTCCACCAGCTCCCAGTCCTTCGACGTGGGGTCGTACATCGCCATGATCTTGACGGTCTCGCCCGCCCACACGTCGAACACCTTGCCGGTGTTCTGGTAGACCTTGATCTCGTGTCCGTCCTCGAACTTCAGGACCACGAGGGGATACGCGGTGTTCGCGTACTGCTTGCGCAGCTTCTGCGGCGGGCGGCTGGTGGGCGAATTCATCGTCTCGGGGTCAGAGGGTGTCCAGTCGATGAAAAAATGATCACCGGTCGGCCTTGGCGCCAGCCATTGCCGCGTCCCGCCGGGTGTCGAGCCAGCCGTACAGCACGGGGAGCACGAACAGTGTGAGAATCGTGCTGGTGATCAGCCCCCCGATCACGACGCTGGCCAGCGGACGCTGCACCTCGCTGCCGGGACTCGTACTCAAGGCCATCGGCACGAAGCCGAGGCTGGCCACCAGCGCGGTCATCAGCACGGGGCGGAGCCGGTCGGTGGCGCCCAGGAGCACGCGATCGAGCACCGAGCGGCCGTCGGCGTCGGGCGCGTGCCGCAGGTGGTTGAGGTGTTCGACCATCACGACGCCGTTGAGCACCGCAATGCCGAACAGGGCGATGAAGCCGATGCTCGCCGACAGATTGAGATTGAGCTGACGCAGCCAGAGCGCGGCCACCCCGCCGACGAGGGCGAAGGGGACGTTGGCGAGCACCAGCAACGCCTGCGGGATGGACCGGAACGACAGATAGAGCAGTCCGAAGATCAGCAGGAGCGCGCCGGGCACCACCAGCGTGAGCCGCGACATCGCGCGCTGCTGATTTTCGTACTGGCCACCCCACTCCAGAAACACCCCCGCCGGCAGCACCACGTCACGGGCGATGCGGGCCCGCACCTCCTGCACGAAGCTGCCCAGATCACGCCCACGCACGTTGCTCAACACGAGCGAGCGACGCTGCGCGTCTTCGTGGCCGATCATCTCGGGGCCGGTGGTGGTCTGCACCTCGGCCACCGCCGAGAGGGGGACGCGCTCGCCTCCCGGGGCGCGGATAGTCAGGCGCGCCAGCGAGGCCGCGTCTTCGCGGGACGCGGCCGGGAGCCGCACCACGATCCCCACGCGACGGAAACCGTCGATCAGTTCGGCCGCGACCTGCGATCCCATCGCCAGTTCGATCGCGTCACGGACATCCGCCACGGACAGCCCGTACTGGGCCAGCGCCTCGCGTTTGATCTCCATGCGGACCTGTCCGCTGCCGTCGGCGATTTCCACCGCGACATCGGCGTTGCCGGGTACGGCGGCCACGATGGCCTCGAGCCGCTGCGCGACGGCCTCATTTTGTGCGAGATCGGGGCCGACCACCTTGATGCCCAGGTCCGTTTTGATGCCGCTCTCGGCTTCGTCGAGCCGCATGGCCAGCGGCTGCGTGAACGAGATCCACAGTCCGGGCACGGCGCGGAGCGCCGAGTCGAGGGCCGCCACGAGCCCTTCCTGATCGTCCGCCGTGGTCCACTCCTTCTGCGGTTTGAGGATGACGTACATGTCGCCCTCGAAGAGCCCCATCGCTTCGGTGGCCAGATCGGGGCGCCCTTCCTTCGTCACCACGGTCACCACTTCGGGGAACTGTTTGACGATGCGCTCGGCCGCCAGCGACAGCTTCGTGGCATCCTCGAGGCCCACGCTGGGCAGACGGCGTGTGGTAATCAAAATCGACCCTTCATCGAGCTTGGGCATGAATTCGGTGCCGATCTGCGACAACGAACCCACCGCGACCACCACGAGCACGACGGCCGCGATGAGCAGCGGCTGCGGGCGGCGGAGGACGGCTGCCAGTAGCCCCCGATAGCGCGCCGTGAGCCGCGTGAGCCACGGCGCCGGTGCCGCCTCGCCATGGCGCAGCGCCCAGGACGCCACCGCCGGTACATACGTGAGGGCCAGAAACAGCGAGCCGAGCACGGCGCACACCACGGTAAACGCCATGGGCTTGAACATGCGTCCTTCCATCCCATCCAGCGTGAAGATCGGGATGTACACCGCCACGATGATGGCGATACCGAACAGGATCGGACGCCCCACTTCGACCGCGGCCCGCTCGAAGAGTCCCAGCCGATGCGTGTCGTGATGCGATTCCATGCGGCGGATGAAACTCTCGATCATCACGATCGACGCGTCGACGATGAGGCCGAAGTCGAGCGCGCCGAGGCTCATGAGATTGGCCGAATAGCCGAACAGCGCCATGCCGATGAACGCCATCAGCATGGAAATCGGAATGACCGAGGCGACGATCAAGGCGGCGCGCACGTTCCGCAGGAACAGGAAGAGCACGGCGATGACGAGCAGCCCTCCCTCCACCAGGTTTTTCACGATCGTGCCCGTGGTGCGCGCCACCAGATCGGTCTGATCGTAGAACGGCGTGATCGTCACCCCGGGCGGCAGCGCCCGCTGAATCTCCGCCATCCGCGCGCGGACCCGCGTGATGACATCGCGCGAGTCGGCACCCTGCAGCTTGAGCACCATCCCGCTCACCACCTCTTCCTTGCCATCGTGCGTCACGGCGCCATTGCGTGGCAGCGCCCCGAGCACGACCGTGGCCACGTCGCCCACCCGCACGGGCGCCCCGTTCGCCGCGCCCACCTGCACGCGGAGCACATCGTCCGTGCTCTCGACGCGCCCGAGGCCGCGCAAGGTGTAGCGTTCCCCGCCCTGTTCGAGATAGCTGCCACCGAAGGCGAGCGTGTTCCGGGCGAGCGCGTCATGTACGTCGGCCACGGTGAGACGGCGCGCCGCAAGCTTGGCCGGGTCGACGATCACCTCGACCCGCTCCGTGAGCCCCCCCCACGAGTTCACCTCGGACACACCCGGCACGGTGCGCAGCCGCGGGCGGATGGTGTAGTCGTGCAGCGTCTTCAGTTCGGTCAGCGAGAGCGAGTCGCTGGTGAGCACGTACTGGTACAGCTCTCCCATCGGGGTCGAGACGGGGCCGAGCGCGGATTCCACGCCGGCGGGCAGTGCCCCCTTGGCGTCGTTGAGCCGCTGCTGCACGAGTTGCCGCGCGAAGTACACGTCGACATCGTCGGGGAACGGCACCGTGACCAGCGAGAGGCCAAACTTCGAGACCGACCGCACCCCTTCGGCGTCGGGGACCCCCATGAGCGACGACTCGATGGGATACGTGACCAGCCGCTCCACTTCCTCCGGCGCCATCCCGGGGGCCACCGTGATCACTTCGACGCGCGTCCCCGTCAGGTCGGGGAAGGCGTCGAAGGCGATGTGCTGCAGCGCATACAGCCCCGCGGCCATGAGCGCCAACGTGGCGCCGACGACGATGCTCCGCCGGTGCAGCGCAAAATGAATCAGTGCCTTCACCGGATCATTCTCCGTCCGGGGATCGGCGCTTGAGCAACTCCGCCTTCGCAATCGCCGCACTGCCCGCGATCACGCGCCGGCCCGGGGACACCCCCGAGAGAATCTCAGTCCGGTTGCCCGCGCGACGCCCTACGCGAACGCGCACGGCCTGGATGTGGATGCCCTCGCCGCGCTGATCGGCCACGATCACCACGGTGTCGCCTTCGAAGGCCTGCACCGCCGCCGATGGCACCGTGAGCGTGGCGGCACCGGCCCGACCGGCAATCTCGGCCTGCGCAAACGACTCGGCACGTCCACTCCGCACCCCGCGGGCCGGCGTGGCGATCACTTCGATGGTGCGGGTGAGCGTATCAACGGTGGGGGCCACACGGGTCACGGTGGCGGCCATCCACGTCTCCGGCGTTTCGGTGAGCGCGAAGCGCACGCCAGCGCCGGGCTGAATGCCCGCGGCCGCCTCGGCGCTGACGTGCATCTGCACCTGCAATCGATCGGGATCGCCCACGGACACCAGCGGCGTGCCCGGCAGCACCACGGTGCCGGGCTGCGCGTCGCGCCCGGTCACCACGCCGGCAATGGGCGTCCTGATCAGGACGTCGTGCTCGTCGGCGAGCGACGGCACGCCGCCCGAGCCCACCAGGTGCTCGATCATGGCCGCCGCCCGATCGCGCTCGGCCACCGCCTGCTGGTACCCCGCGAGCGCCACGCGGCGGGCCACCTCGGCGCGCTCCACCTCGGCGCGCGACATCGCCTTGGCCTCGAGCAACCGACCGGCCCGTGCCGCCGAACTCACGGCGAGATCACGCTCGGCTTCGGCGGCGGCGACCCGAGCGATCGCGGCGGCGAAGGCGCCCCGCGCGTCCATGATTTCGTGGCTGTGAATGAGCACGAGCACCTGACCCGCCTTCACCCGATCGCCGACGCGGACCAGCACGTGCGTGATGCGTCCCTCGGTGATCGAGCCGATGGTTTCGAGTGCCCCGGGGTCGAGCATCAACCGCGCCGGTACCGTGACCACCGAACGCCACGGCACCAGACGTGCCGTGTCGAAGGTGAAGCCACCGATCGCCACCGACTGCGCGGACAGGGTGGCGGTATCGGACCACACGGCGGGCGCGGCCTCGGCGGCCGGCGACTCGCCGGTCGCGCCACAGCCCACGGTCAAAACGGCGACGGCCGCAAGACCGGCGAGGCGGAGGGTCCGGCGCGGTGCGCGGTGATGCGGCGAGCGAAGTTGTGCGGACATAATCACGATCCGGGCGTCAGCGGGGTGGACAGCAGGGGCAGATCGAGCGGACTGGTCTCGTCTAGGCGGGCGCCCAGGGCGCGCTCGAACTCGAGACGCGCAAGCCAGGCATCGACCGCCCAGCGCAGGTGCGTGTGCATCGCCTCGCTGGCGGCGCGTTCTGCGTCGAGGAGTTCGGTGAGCGTCGCGTGCCCTTCGGCATACGCCGCCCGCGCGATGCGGGCCACTTCGCGCCCGCGCGCGTCGAACGTGCCGGCCGACTGCGCCGCGGCACGGGACGCCACGTAGGTGCGCCGCGCGGCCTCGACGCCACCCTGGACCTGCTGGCGCATGTCGTCGCGCAGGATCCGGGCTTCCGCGTATTCGCCACGGGCACGCTGCCGCGCCGCATCGTTGCGATGGAACAGCGGGATCGGCATGCCGAGGCCGATCTGCCCCGTCATGAAGCCACTGGTCTGCTTGGTGCCCCCCTGTAGCTGCAGATCCCCGAATAGGCCGCGCCGCTCGGCCGCCAGCCGCCGGCTGGCTTCCTGCACCGCCGCGTCGCGCGCGCGCAGCTCAGGGCGCGCCGTCAGCGCCATGGTGTAGGCTGACGCGCTGTCAGGCGCCCCCGGCATGCCGGGGGCCGCCAGTGGCGCCAAGGCGGGGAGCTGATCCATCGCGATCCCAAGCACACGAGCCAGCTGCGCGGCCGCCCGGGCAGCGTCACCGGTGGCCGCCACCCGGGCCACGCGGGCGCGATCGGCTTCGAGCTGCGTCCGCAACCCGACCGCCTCCGAGACCAGCCCCTCGCGCAGACGGGTCGCATCCACGTCGGCGATCTCGCTGAGCGCGGCGACCTGACGGTCGGCCACCTCCAACGCGCCCTGTGCGGCGGCGGCTTGCAGCCACGCCCGGGCCACCTCGAGCTCGGCCTCGCGCCGTTCCGCGACCGCGTCGGCCTGCACCCGCTGACGGCCCGCCCCCGTCGCCGCCCGGAGCGCCATGCGTCGACCGGTCAGGTCGACCGGGAGATACGCGGTGACGAAGATGTCCGGCTGCAGCGTGCTGCCCAGATTCTCGCGGCGCCACTCAAGGGTGGGATTGGGCCATTGTCCGGCTTCCCGCACGCGGCCCGTCCCGGCCTCTTCCCGGGCATCGGCCAGTTGGCGCAGCGGTCCGCTCCGGCGGGCCAGCCGGAATGCGGCGGGGAGGTCGAGCATGGCGGCCCCCGCCGCCGCGGACGGGATCGACGACGTTTGGGCGGACACCGTGCCCGTGGCCACGCCGCCGGAGCACACGAGCATGAACACGACGCGGACGGCCCACCCCGGGAGGCGGCGCGGCGGCGCGACCGGGCGCGGGTCGGGAGCAAGAGAAACAGTCATGCGTCAGTCTACCGGCGCTTCATGAACACCGAATGAACGGACCGGGCCGCGCGGGCAACGACATTTCCTCAAGTTGAAACGGCCACCGGCCGAAGAAGACAGTGGGGCGCGGAATGATCCGCGTCCGGCGAGTGTCTCCAGCTTCCTGCACCGTGCCCGTACCCACGCCTGCCTATCCTCAGACGGTGATCGACGTCGATCACCAGGCGCCTGACCCCCTCAGCCTGCTCGTACGCGCCTACGACCGCGCGATCCGTGCCTGCGAAGCGTTCGATCATGCCGGTGCGCGCGAGGCGATCAGCGTGCTCCGCGGCGCCCTCGAGCTCGACACGGCCGCCTCCCGCAGTTTCGACGCGTTGTATGCGTGGTGTGAAGAGTCGGTGGACCATCACGATTTCGTCGGGGCGGCGCAGTGCCTGCGTTCGCTGCGCGACGCCTGGCGCCGTGCTTCCCAGCCCACCGCCGCGACCTTTTCCCGTCTCCGCGCCGACCAGCCCGTCTGCTGAGCCGAGAGGCTCAGCGCGGCTCCAGCGGCAGCCGCACCCGGATCGCCGTACCGCCCGACGGGCCATCGTGTGCGTCGATCGTGCCCTGATGCCGCCGGACGATCCACGCCGCGATCGCGAGCCCGAGCCCGCTGCCGTCGGACCGGCGATGGCGGGCCGCTTCACCACGGAAAAAGCGGTCGAAAATCCGGACCCGTTCCGCCAACGGGATGCCGATGCCGTCATCGATGACATCAAGACAGGCCAACGCGCCCTCGGGGCGTACACTCACCCGGACCGTCCCCCCATCGCGACCGTAGCGGATGGCGTTGTCCACGAGAATGCTGATCAGCCGCGCCAGCAGCACGGGATCCCCGTTGAGCGGCGTTTCCTCGAGGGCGCCATGCGTGAGCGTGATCGTGCGGCGCTGCGCTTCGGCGTGCCAGCGCGGCACTTCGTCCGCCACGATGTCATCGAGAAAGAGCGACGTCCCCGGCAGCGGCGTGTCCTCACCCGCCGCATCGGCACGGGCAAGCTGCAGCAGCTCGTCGATGTGCCGTGAAACCGCCCGCAGCTCGTCGTCCACCGCGGCCAGTACGGGCTGCGCGGCAGCGGCGTTGGGCGCAGCGGGGAACGCCCCTGCGGCGTCGGAGGCAGGCAGCATCGCCAGCTCCACCCGCGCCCGCAGTCGCGCGATCGGCGTCCGCAGCTCGTGCGCCGCGTCGGCCAGAAAGTCGCGCTGCTGCGTGATCGCACCGTCCAGCCGGTCCAGCAGCGCGTTGAAGCGCACGCCCAGCCGGCCCAGTTCATCAGCGGGATCGTCGATCGGCAACCGGGCGCCGCTCGCGGGGGCGATCCGCGACGCCGCATCGGCCATGCGCCCGACGGGGCGCAGGGTGCGTCCGGTCAGCCACCAGCCGGCCATTGCGGCCACCGCGACCAGCAGCGGGATGCCGACCGCAAACCAGCGATCGATGCGCGCCTGGAGCGCGAGCACATTGGCCGCGCTGGCATCGACCTCGACGTCCCAACGGGGCGCGATCTCCGGATCGAGCGGAAAGCGCACCGTGCGCACGGGCCCGGAGAGCGGCCGTCGGGCGCGACGGACGGGTGCGCCGACCACCTGAAACAACGAGCCGTCCGGGCGCCGCAGACGGATCGCACGCCCCTCGAAGACCAACTCGCCGGCGACGTGCGCCAGCGTGGCCTCGACGGTCAGGTACTCCTCGACCTCGGCGCGAAAAAACTGCTGCACCAGCCCGGCCGATGCCCGGACCGACGCGTCGAACTCACGGTCGAGGGCATCGTCCAGCGCCACGTGCAACACCGCGGAGGCCCCCAGCAGCACCACCAACAGCGTGGCCGCGTAGAGCACCGTCAGACGCAGACGGATGCGCGGACGCGGCGCCTCGGCCACGGCAACCGCCGCGCCACCCACCGGCCTCACCGGACACTCACGGGCGCGGCACGGTCAGGCGGTAGCCGGCACCGCGCACCGTGGCCAGCAGTGGCACCTCGTCGGCGCCGTCCACTTTCCGGCGCAGCCGCGCGATGTACACGTCGATCACGTTGCTTGTCGCGTCATAGTTGTCGTCCCACGCATGCTCGCCGATGTACTCGCGCGTGAGCACACGGCCACCGGCGCGCATGAGCACCTCCAGCACCGCGAACTCCTTGGTGGTGAGCGCTATGGGCCGCGCGCCGCGCCGCGCCGTGCGCGTGGCGGGGTCGAGCAGCAGATCGGCCACCTGCAGCACGGTCGGGGCCGCATGGTCGGGGCGCCGCAGCAGCGCCCGCAGGCGCGCCACCAATTCGCCCAGTGCGTAGGGTTTGACCAGGTAGTCGTCGGCCCCCAGATCGAGCCCGGCAATGCGGTCGCGGACATCGTCCAGCGCCGTCGCCATCAGGACACGCGGCGCCGGCCGACCGGCCCGAAGCGCCGTGCACAGCGCGAACCCGTGTTCGTCGGGGAGCCGCACGTCGAGGATGACGGCGTCGTAGGGGCTGACGGCAGCCAGCGTACGCGCCATCTTCCCCGTGGCCGCGGCATCGACCGCGAAGCCCGAGGCCCGCAGGTAGGCTGTTGCGCTGTGGCGCAGCGTTTCGTCGTCTTCCACCAGCAGGACTCGCATTCCGGAGAATCTACCGCGTGCATGACGGCAGCATGAACGTCCACGAC
>CANJOX010000061.1 GCA_947475795.1 Gemmatimonadota bacterium | reverse complement strand
GACCAGCATCATCGACGAAGGCGACTTCGACGCGGCGCGCTGGTACCAGGTGCTCGAGATGCAGCGCGTGACCGTGTGGTATACGGCCCCGACCGCGATCCGCATGCTTATCCGTGCGGGGACGGCGCTGCCGAAGGCGCACGACCTGCGGGCGCTGCGCTTCGTGGCCAGCGTCGGGGAGCCGCTCAACGCCGATGCCGTGGTGTGGGGTGTGGACGCCTTCGGGCAGCCCATCCACGACAACTGGTGGCAGACGGAAACCGGCGGGATCATGATCGCGAACTACCGCGCGATGGCGGTGCGTCCCGGTTCGATGGGGCGTCCGCTTCCGGGGATCGAGGCGGCGATCGTGCACCGGGTGGCGTCCGGCGGGGTGGCGGTCGAGACGGCGCCCGGTGTGCAGGGCGAGCTGGCGTTGCGCGCCGGCTGGCCCTCGATGTTTCGCGGCTATCTGCACGACGACGCACGCTACGCGGCCTGTTTTGCCGACGGCTGGTACCTCACCGGCGACCACGCCCGTCGCGATGCCGACGGCTACTTCTGGTTCGTGGGGCGGGCCGATGACGTGATCAAGTCGTCGGGGCATCTGATCGGCCCGTTCGAGGTGGAGAGCGCGCTGCTGGCGCACCCTGCGGTGGCGGAGGCAGCTGTGATCGGTGTCCCCGATCCCATGGCCGGCGAACTCGTGAAGGCGTTCGTGGTGCTGAAGCCCGGCGAGACGGCCAGCGATGCGATGGCGAACACGTTGCGTGGTTTTGCGCGCACGCGGCTGGGTGCCGCGGTGGCGCCGAAAACCATTGCGTTCGTGACCGGCATCCCGAAAACGCGCAGCGGCAAGATTCTGCGCCGGCTGCTCAAAGCGCGCGAGCTGGGTCTCCCCGAGGGGGACCTCTCGACGCTGGAAGGACCGTCGCAGTGAGTGACGGAATGGATGGGCGAATGCATGAGACAATGACTGATGCAATGCATGACAGTGGCCGTGAGACAATGCGCAGGACTGACAATGGTACGCCCGGCGCCCCGGCGCAGGAGCGATTGCGACAGATGCTGCGCATCCGCCGCTTCGAGGAGCGATGCAGTGATCTCTATCGCGACGAGAAGATCCGCGGATTCCTGCATCTGGCGATCGGCGAGGAAGCGATCGCCGCGGGGGTGATCCCGTGTCTTCTGGCCGGCGACGCTGTGGTGGCGACGTACCGCGAGCACGGGCATGCGCTCGTCCGCGGCATCAGTGCGGGGCGCATTATGGCGGAGATGTACGGCAAGCGCACCGGTGTGAGCCGTGGGCGCGGCGGGTCGATGCATCTGTTCGATGCGGCCACGCGCTTCATCGGCGGCAACGCGATTGTGGGGGCCGGGCTGCCGCTGGCGGTGGGGCTGGCGCTCGCCGATCGGATGCAGGAGCGGCCGGGTGTAACCGCGTGCTTCTTCGGTGAAGGCGCGACCACGGAGGGGGAGTTCCACGAGGCGATGAATCTGGCGTCGCTGTGGAAGCTGCCGGTGCTGTTCTGCTGCGAGAACAACCTGTACGCCATGGGCACGGCGATCGCGCGCGCGCAGGTGGAAACGGATGTCGCACTGCGTGCCGCGTCATATCGCATGCCAGCCTGGCCAGTGGACGGCATGGATGTCGATGCGGTGTCGGATGCGGCGCACCGTGCGGTCGAGGCGATCCGGGGCGGCGAGGGGCCGCACTTTCTCGAGCTGCGCACGTACCGCTTCCGAGCGCATTCGATGTTCGACGCCGAGTTGTATCGCGACAAGGCCGAGGTGGAGGCGTGGAAAACCCGATGTCCGATCGATCGCAGCGTGGCGCGGCTGCGCACCGCCGGTCTGCTCGACGACGCGGCTCTGGCCGCTCTCGAGGCGGCCGTGCTCGCCGAGATCGACGAGGCGGTGGCGTTCGCCGAAGCGAGCGAGTGGGAAGACGTGGCTGATCTGGCGCGGTTCGTGTGCAGCGAGCGACTCCCCGCATGAGCGAGACGATCACCTACCGTGAGGCGATGCGTCAGGCGCTGCGCGAAGCGCTGCTGGCGGATCCGCGCGTGTTCCTGATGGGCGAGGACGTGGGCAAGTACGGCGGGACGTACGCCGTGAGCAAAGGGCTGCTTGACGAGTTCGGCCCCGAGCGCATCCGCGACACGCCGCTGGCCGAGTCCGGCTTTACGGGACTCGGCATTGGCGCCGCGCTGGGGGGCATGCGCCCCATCGTGGAAATCATGACGGTGAACTTTTCGCTGCTGGCCCTCGATCAGATCATGAACACGGCGGCCACGCTGCTGCACATGTCGGGCGGGCAGTTCAACGTGCCGCTCGTGATCCGCATGGCCACCGGCGGCGGACGGCAGCTGGCGGCGCAACATTCGCACAGTCTTGAAGGGTGGTATGCGCACATCCCGGGGCTGCGGATTCTGGCCCCGGCCACCATTGAGGACGCCCGCCGCATGCTCGCCCCGGCGCTGGCCGACCCCGACCCGGTGCTGCTCTTCGAGCATGCGCTGCTGTACACCATGCAGGGCGAACTTCCGGCGGTGTCGCCGGGGTACTCCATCGAAGGCGCCGCAGTGCGTCGGTCGGGGACCGACGTGTCGCTGATCACGTACGGCGGGATGCTCTGGCCGGCGCTCGCGGCCGCCGAGGAGTTGGCGGCACGACAGATCAGCGCCGAGGTGATCGATCTGCGTTCGCTGCGCCCGCTCGACGACGCCACGATCATGACCTCAGTGCGGGCGACGCATCGCGCCGTGATCATCGACGAGGGGTGGCGCAGCGGCAGTCTCTCGGCCGAGATCGCCGCCCGCATTATGGAGCAGGCGTTCTACGACCTCGATGCGCCCGTGGCCCGCGTGTGCAGCGCCGAGGTGCCGATGCCGTATCCGCGTCACCTCGAGGAGGCCGCGCGTCCGAATCCGGCGCGCATCGTGGCGGCGGTGCGGGAGATGCTCGGGCGATGAGCGACGTGGACGCGCAAGCTGTGCGGGAGTTCCGCATGCCATCGCTGGGCGCCGACATGGACGCCGCCACCGTGGTGCGCTGGCTGGTAAAGCCGGGCGACACCGTGGTGCGCGGCGATCTCGTGGCCGAAGTGGAGACCGACAAAGGGGTGTTCGACGTGGATGTGCGCGAGGGCGGCGCGGTGGGCGCGTTGCTGGTGCCCGCGGGGACCAAGGTGGCCGTGGGCACGCCGATCCTGCGTTTCGGCGCGGTGGCGGTGGCGGCGGTGGTTCCGTCGGTGCCGGCTCCGTCGGTGCCGATGCCGTCGGTGCCCGCCGCGCCGATCGTGCGGGCGTCGCCGGCGGCCCGTCGGCTGGCCGAGGAGCAGCACTGCGATCTCGCGGGTGTCGTGGGGAGCGGGCCGCATGGCGTGATCACCCTCGATGATGTGCGTCGCGCGCTGGGGGGAGCGGCATCGGTTGTTGTGCCGGTCGTTGCGCCCGCGGTTGTGGCAACGGTCACGCCGACGGGTGCATCGGCTGACGGGATGCGGGCGGCGATCGCCGCGGCCGTAACCCGCAGCAAGCGCGAGATTCCGCACTACTATCTCGCGCACGACATCGATCTGCAGGCGGCGATGGTGTGGCTGCAGCAGGTGAATGCCGAGCGTACCGTGGCGGAACGGCTGCTGCCGGCCACGCTGCTGATCAAGGCGATCGCGACCGCCCTCGCCTCGCACCGTGAGTTCAACGGCTTCTATCTCGACGGCCGCGCGGCGCCGAGCGACGCCATTCACGTCGGGATCGTGACGGCGCTGCGTGGGGGTGGGTTGTTGGCACCGGCCATCCCCGACACCAACACGATGCCACTCGACGCGCTCAACACGGCGCTGCTCGATGTGGTGCATCGCGCCCGCACCGGCGGTGTGCGCGCCTCGGAACTCACCGACGCCACGATCAGTGTGACCAGCCTCGGCGACCGCGGCGTGGGCACGGTGTACGGCGTGATCTACCCGCCACAGGTGGCCATCATCGGCATCGGCACGATCACCGACCGGCCGTGGGCGGTGCAGGGGATGCTGGATGTGCGGCCGGTGGTCACGATCACGCTGGCGGCCGATCACCGCGTGAGCGACGGGCACCGCGGTGGCCTGTTTTTGAGCACGATTCGCGACCTGCTGCAACATCCGGAGGCGCTGTGAACGAGCCGCACCCAGTCGCACCACCCACCGGCAGCGCACCGACGCTGTGGCGCACGCACGTGCTCGCTGCGCTGGCCACCGTAGCACCGGAGGTGGACGGCGCCACGCTGGCCGGCGATCGCCCGCTGCGCGCGCAGGTGGACATCGATTCGGTGGACTACCTGCACTTCCTGATTGCGCTGCAGCACGCCACGGGCGTGGACATTCCGGAGCGCGACTACGCGCAGGTGGCCACGCTGGACGGCCTGCTGGCGTATCTCGCCGCGCGCGGCGCTAGCCGGCCATAATCCCGCCGTCGGCGGGGAGCGCGACACCGGTGAGAAAACTGGCCGCGTCGGAACACAAGAACAGCGCCACCTCCGCAATCTCCTCCGGCGTGCCCATGCGGCCGATGGGCTGCAGCTTGGCAAAGCCCTCTTCGGCGGCAGGATCGTGCTTCGCGATGCGATGGATCATGTCGGTGACCACCGCGCCGGGGCAGATCGCGTTCACGCGAATATGCTGGGTGGCGTACTCGAGGGCCGCGCACTTGGTGAGGCCCACCACGGCGTGCTTCGACGCCGTGTACGGGGCCAGATTGGTAAAGCCCTTCAGGCCGGCCACCGAGGCCATGTTGAGAATCACGCCGCCGCCGGCCGGCACCATGTGCGCGAGTGCCGCGCGCATGCCCAGGAACACCCCGCGCACGTTCACGCCCAGCACGTGATCGAACTGTGCCGGGTCGTACTCGCCAATGGGGGCGCTGTCCCCCTCGATGCCGGCGTTGTTGACCAGGATGTGCACGCCGCCGTACGTCTCGATGGTCCGCGCGAACAACGTCCGGACGGCGGTCTCGAGCGACACATCGGACCGCACAAAGATCGCGTGTCCGCCACCGGCGGTGATGGCCTGCACGAGCGCTTCGCCGTGCGCCGCATCGAGATCGGACACCACCACGCGGGCGCCCTCGGCGGCAAATCGCTGCGCAATAGCCTTGCCGATTCCATTGGCCGCGCCGGTGACGATCGCGACTTTGTTCTGCAGGACGCCCATGAGGTGCTCCGGTGAAGGTGGGTCGTTACGGCGTGGCTTCCAGCGCCGCCACACGGGTCAGCACGGGCACTACGCTGTCGGGGTTGAGTGAGATCGAATCGATGCCGGCGCGCACGAGAAACTCGGCGAACTCCGGATGGTCGCTGGGCGCCTGCCCGCAGATGCCGACCTTGCACCCCACCGCGTGCGCCTCGCGGATGAGATGCTCGATCGAGCGCATCACGGCGGGATTCCGCTCGTCGAACAGTGCGGTGAGCAGCGCGTTGTCGCGGTCCACACCCAGCGTGAGCTGCGTGAGATCATTGCTGCCGATGCTGAAGCCGTCGAAGCGCGCGCCGAACTCCCGTGCCAGGATCACGTTGCTGGGGATCTCCGCCATCACGTACACTTCCAGTCCGCGCAGCCCGCGCACGAGTCCGTGCGTGGCGAGTTCGGCGAGCACCAGATCGGCCTCGTCGAGGGTGCGGCAGAAGGGGATCATCACGACCACATTGCGCAGGCCGATCTGTTCGCGGACGCGGCGGATGGCCCGGCACTCGAGGCCGAATCCTTCGCGGTAGCGATCGCTGTAGTAGCGGGACGCGCCGCGGAAGCCGAGCATCGGATTCTCCTCAGTGGGCTCGAACGTCCGCCCGCCGAGCAGGCCGGCGTACTCGTTGGTCTTGAAGTCGCTGAAGCGCACGATCACCGGATGCGGCCACTGCGAGGCCGCAATCACCGCCACACCGGCGGCCATGCGGTCCACGAAATACTCGGCGGGGTCAGCGTATCCGGCGGTGAGCGCGGCGATCTGTGCGCGGTCTGCGGCGTCCACCTGCTCGGGATGCAACAATGCCATGGGGTGCGCCTTCACCATGTGTTCGATCACGAACTCAATGCGCGCGAGTCCCACGCCACGAGTGGGGAGGCGCCACCAGCGCATCGCGGTTTCCGGGTCGGCCACGTTGAGCATGATCTGGGTGCGCGTTTCACGGATGGCCGAGAGGTCCACCTTGGTTTCGCGCCACTGGACCGCGCCGGCGTACACCGAACCCACCGGGCCTTCGGCGCAGCTCACGGTCACGGTGGTCCCGTCCACCAGTTCCTGCATGGCATTCCCGGCGCCCACGATGGCAGCGATACCGAGTTCGCGGCTCACGATGGCGGCGTGGCTGGTGCGGCCGCCGGCGTCGGTCACGATCGCCGCGGCGCGTTTCATGAGCGGGACCCAGTCGGGGTCCGTCATGCGGGCCACCAGAATCCCGCCGTCCTCGAACCGCGCGGCCTCGGCCATGCTCTCCAGGCGGAACACGCGGCCACTGGCGATGCGCTGCCCCACGGCGACGCCGTGCACAAGCACCGCGCCGGTGCCCACCAGCGTAAAGGTGGTGAGCGTGGAGGCCTGTTCACGCGCGCGCACCGTTTCGGGGCGCGCCTGCACGATGAACATCTCGCGCGTTTCGCCGTCGAGCGCCCATTCGATGTCCATCGGCATGTCGTAGTGCTGCTCGATGCGAGCGCACCAGCGCGCGAGCGCCAGCACCTGCGCATCATCGAGCACCGCCCGCGCCTGCTCGTCGACGGTGGTCTCCACATTCGTCGGTGTCCCGTGCGCATCGAGCACCATCTTGAGGTGCTTCGGGCCGATGGTGCGGTCGAGGATCGGGGCGCAGGTGGCATCGCCCAGCAGCGGCTTGAAGACGCGCCATTCATCGGGCGTGATCGTGCCTTTGACGATGTTCTCGCCCAGTCCCCACGCGCCGTCGATGACGACGAGATTGCGGAACCCCGTTTCGGTATCGAGCGTGAAGGCCACGCCGGCGGCGCCGATGTCAGAGCGGACCATCCGCTGGACGCCGACCGACAGCGCGACCTTGAGATGCGGGAAGCCGTGATGCACGCGATACGTGATCGCGCGGTCGGTGTACAGCGACGCGAAACACTTTCGCACGGCCTCGAGCAACGGGTCGGCGCCCATCACGTTGAGAAATGTCTCCTGCTGTCCGGCAAAGCTCGCTTCCGGCAGGTCTTCCGCGGTGGCCGAACTGCGCACGGCCACCGGTGCGGCGGCCAGTCCACTGCGCTCACTCAACGTGCTATACGCCTCGCGAATCGCGGCCGCGAGATCGTCGGGCAGCGCGCCACCGCCAATGGCCGTGCGGATGGCGAGGCCCACCTCGGCCAGCGGGGTGCCCGCCTGCAGCCGCGCCAACTGCTCGCGCATCAGCGGCTCGAGCGCGTTGTGGGCGAGGAAATGGCGGAACGCATCGGCCGAGATGGCAAACCCGCCCGGCACACGGATCCCCTCGCCGGCGAGATGTCGGATCATCTCGCCCAGCGAGGCGTTCTTCCCACCGACGCGTGCCACGTCGCCGCGCGTAATGTCCTCGAACCACTGCAACATATTGTCTCCCGGGGCGATGCATTCAGCCGTGAATGTCACGGGCCGCTGCATGCCGCGGTGAGAGGCATTCCCTGACAGGCGCGTCCTGCATTGCGCCCATCGGTGCCGGCGACGCCGTCGGACACGCGCCGGCGCCTGCGCGGAAGACGGGAGATCGATAGAGTTGAGCAATACCTCAGGCGTCCTTCTTCTCTCTCCCGCCCCGCCAATGGAATTCCCGCTTACGGCGCCGCTGCGTGTCGCGTGTGTCCTGTCCGCGCTGGTCCTCGCCCCCCTCGTGACGCCACTCGCGGCGCAGGCCGGCGCGCGCCGCGCGGCCCCCAGCACGCGTGCGATCACCGAAGTTTCGCTCACGCTCGTCGATACGGCGGCGCAGCGCGCGGCCGGTAAGGCGGCGGTGATGCGCATCGACTACGGACAGCCACATCTGCGCGGCCGTCACATCAACACCGACAGCCTGGTGCCGTTCGGCACCGTGTGGCGCCTGGGTGCAAACGGGGCCACGCTGTTCTCGACCGACGTCGATCTGACCATCGGTGGCAAAGACGTGCCGAAGGGGCGCTACATCGCGCAGGTGCTCCCCGCACGTACCGGTTGGACGCTGATTCTGCAGGCCGAAACGACCGGTGCGGCGTCGGTGAACCCGACGCCGTATGATGCGAAGAAGGACGCGGCGCGGATCGATCTGCGCCAGAGCACCATCGCGACACCGCTGGAAAGTCTTTCCATCTGGCTCGTGCCGTCCACCGCACCCGGTGCACAGCGTGGCGAGCTGCGCATCGGATGGGATACCGTCATGCTGACGGCTGACTGGGTGGTGCGCTAAGGCGCGGCTACTTCGGGGCCGGCTTCAGACGACGGCTGGGGACGGTGTACATGAAGCCGGTGTATTGCATCTCCTCCCATGTCTGTTCGCCCCACTTCACGTCCTTGCTGGCGTCGGGATTGCTCTTGTTCGTCGCCGAGTTGTCATACCACGCCGTCGAGATCAGCTTGCCGCCCGCTGGGATGTCGATCGGTGCGTTGAAGAAGTAGTACGTCTGCCAATTGAAGTCATATCGCGGCACATCCAGCACCAGCTGCGATGTGCCGTCCGGCTTCTCGAGCGTGTATTGCCAGCGCTTGCCGCGCAGGTGTGTATGCGGCAGCAGTCCCCAGAGCTTGATCGGTTCGGTCGGCTCGAGATCCGCCGTCACGGCGATGTCCCTCCGGCCGGCGGGGAGTGTGAAGGCACCGTTGATGTAGGCGCCCAGTCGCATCTCCTCGTCCGGCATCTCCGAGGCGAACCGGAAACCGACGCTGGTGCGGTCCGTCATCTCGTGGCCGTGCGCGGTGTAGTGCATCTGGAAGGTGAGCACCGTGCCAGCACGCACGCGGATCGCCGTGCCGACGGGGAACGTCATGACGTTCGTGCCGGGCGCTGTGCCGCCGATCAAGACGCTTCGATTGGCTCGGTGACTCTGCCAACACGAAGAAGGTACGGATGCCTCGCGAGGTAAGAAAGCAAACTGGAGGGCGTGGCGCGTCATACGCACCAGGCCGTTATCGCGGCAGTATGGGATGCACCCGACGTCGATCTTCCACGCGACGAATCGTGTCGAGGCGCGCGGCGATGCGGGGCTCGCGCATGACCATGTCCATGCGCTCGCCCGGATCTGCTTGAAGATTGAACAATTGCATGGTGTCGCGCATCCACACGGCTTTCCATGCACCCTCCAGCACCGCCGACTGCGTGCGGTCAGGGGAGTACCACACCTGATACGGCCGCAGCGACAGCGTGCCCGTGCCGGTCAGCGCGGGGAGGAACGAGCGGCCGCTGATGTCACGCGGCGGCGTCTGCCCCGCCGCCTCCACGAGTGTGGCGTGCAGATCGGTGAAGTCCACGCGGATGGGCGATGCGCTGCCGGGCGTCGTGCGGCCGGGCCAGTACGCGATCCCGGGGACGCGCAGTCCGCCCTCGTACAGATCGCCCTTGAAGCCGCGATACTGCTGGGTGCCGTTGAACCAGCGGCCCACGGTGTCGGTGGTCCCGTCGTTGGCGCGCCGCAGAAACGTGGCGCCGTTGTCCGACAGGAACACGATCAGCGTGCGCTCGGCGATGCCGAGGGAATCGAGCAGTGAGCGCAATCCGCCGAGGTCTTCATCGAGGCGCGACACCTGCGCGGCGTAGCTCTGCTTGGCCACGGGCCATGGCTTGGCGGCGTACGCGCCGAGCGACGGAATTTCGTAGCCGCCGTCGGCCTCGCCCTTGCTCCCTTCGTTGTTGATGTGCGGGAGGTTGGTGGCCCAGTACAGAAAGAACGGACGGTCGCGATGCGTGCGAACGAAGCGGAAGGCCCGATCGCGGATGAGCGTGGGCGCGTAATCGAGGCGCGTGGTGGCGCGGCCGGCGCCCATGCGTCCGGCATTCGGCACCACGTTGCGGGTGCGCACCGAGTCGGTGCCGCTCAGCAGCCACTCCGGGTAGAAGTTGTGCGCGTGCACCTGATCGCGGTATCCGAAAAACTCGTCGAATCCCTGCGCGTTCGGCCAGCTCTCGGGCTCGCTGTCCCAGCTCAGCCCCCACTTCCCGAACAGCCCCGTTACGTAGCCGGCATCGTGCAGGCGTTCGGGGAGCGTGATGTCGGCGGTGCGCAGAAAATCATTGTCGTTGTCGTCCAGCCGGCAGGTGCCGTTGTGCAGCCCCATCATGAGCGAGCAGCGTGCCGGCCCACACACGGCGGCGCTGGAGCGGAACTCCGTGAAGCGCAGCCCCTCGCGCGCGAGGCGGTCGATGTGCGGCGTGGTGATGTCCTGCTGTCCCCAGGCGCCAAGCTCCCCGATGCCGAGATCGTCAGCGAGGAGGACGACGATGTTGGGGGGGACGGTGCGGGCGGGCGCAGTGGCACTGCGCTCGGCACGTGACGACGCCCGGCAACTACTCAGGAGCATGGCGGCGCCGCAGAGGATGGCGGCGCGTGACAGCACGCGGAGGGGAAGAGAGGGGCGCATGCCCCAAGGTGCGCCACGCCGGGCACCCGCGCCACTCAGCGTGTGATGACCCGCGGCCCCGCCGGGCGGGAGGCCGACCTTCGCCGCGAACATGGTGCGCCACGGTTGCCGACGTCTCCGATGCCGGTCAACTTGCGCGCGTGAGCGCATCGGTTCCCCCCCCATCGATTGCCGGCGACGGTGTTGTCACCCGGTTCCTGCTGGGGAACATCAGCGTGCTGTTGTGGAGCCACCTCGCCGGGTTGGCAGCCGCTTTTGTTACGGTCCCCTACCTGGCGCGCGTCCTGCGCCCCGAGGGGTGGGGACCGGTGCTGCTGGCCCAGGCGCTCGCCACCTGGCTGGTGCTGCTCATCGAGTACGCCTTTGATTTGAGCGTGACCCGCCGGCTGGCCGAGGCGCGCGGTGCTGGGGGACCAGATGGTCCGCTGGTTCGCACGGTGGCCGACGCGACGTCGGCCCGCCTGATGCTGGCGGCGGTGGCGTTCGTGGTGTGGGCCGGCGCCGTCGCGGTCGTTCCTGCGTTGGCCGCTGACTGGCGCATGGCGGCCGCCGCGCTGGTCTTTGCGCTGGCGCGCGGATTCACGCCCCTCTGGTACTTTCTGGGCGTGGAGCGGGTGCATCGCGCGGTGTTGATCGATACGGCCGGACGCGTGGTGGGTGCGCTGGCGGTCTTCCTGCTCGTGCAGCACCCGTCGCACGGCTGGCGTGTGCTGGGCGCGCAAGCGCTGGCGGCCGTGGTCGCGTGCCTGCTGCTGAACCGCCAGCTCCGGCAGGAGCTGCCGGCACTCCGCGAGACGCCACGCGTATGGGCCGGTGGCGTGGCTGTGCTGCGCGATGGGATCACGCTCTTTGCGGCACGGGCGTCGGGCTCGTTGTACATGCAACTCAACACCCTGTTCATCGGCGCGGTGGCATCGCCCGTCACGGTGGCGATGTTCGGCGGGGCCGAACGCATCGTTCGCGCGGGGGTGAGTCTCCTCGACCCGGTCACCCGCGTGCTGGTGGCGCGACTCAGCTACCTGCAGGGCGTGGACCGCGCGGCCGCCAGTCGGCTCGCCGCGCGCCTGGTCATCGTGTTGGGCACGGGCGCCGCCGTGGCGGCGGCGGGCGCTGCGGCGCTGGCGCCATGGTTTGTGGGGCTGCTGCTGGGCCCGGGGTACGACGCGGCGGTGCCGGTGTTCCGACTGCTGCTCCTCGTGCTGCCGATCATCGCGCTGGCGACCAGCATCGGCATCTTCTTCGCGGTGCCCCGTGGGCACGATCGGATCGTCCTGTCGGGTACGATGGCCGCCGGCGGCACCAACCTGCTGCTGGCGCTGCCGCTGGCGCGTCGGTTCGGCGCGTCCGGGATGGCCATGAGCGTCGTGATCGCCGAAGCCGTCGTGGCCACCATGCTGGTGGTGTGGTACTGGCGGCAACGCCGCGGGGGCGCCGCGTGAACCACGGGGGCGCCGCTCTCCTCGCTTTTTGACCCGTCTCCCGGCCCGGGCGCACACGCCCGGTGTTTATTTCGTCGCATGTCCGAGTCCCCCCACATCGTCGTCGTCAAGCTGGCCGCGCTGGGTGATGTGGTCATGTCGTCCACG
>CANJOX010000060.1 GCA_947475795.1 Gemmatimonadota bacterium | reverse complement strand
GCCCGTGGCGCGCGGTGGCCCGTGCCCGCGTCCCTGGCGACGACGGCGCTGGTGATCTCGTGGCTGTGCACCGCCTGCGCCGCACCGCCGGATTCGGCTGGGGAATCCACCGCATCAACGGTCCCGATCGCGACGGTCGACACGCTGGCGTCGGTGCCGCTCCCCACCTATGCGCACCCCCCGGCCGCGTGCACCGGCGTGATGTTCCCTCCATTCGACTATCGCGGCGATTCGCTGTTCGTGGCCGAACGGGCGGCGATGTCGGCGGCGGCGGGGGCCGTGACGCGCGAGGGCCCCGAGCTGCGCATCGTGCCCGGGGCCCTCGGGGGACGGAACATGCCGGCGTTGCGCTTCCGCGACTGCCGCGCGGACGACGGCGAGATGAACGTGCGCTTCGTGTATCAGGGCACCGGGCCGGCGGGGCGCGGCCACCTGCTCCTGCGCGGGCACTACGAGGGTGCCGACGTGCTCTGGGTGAGCGACAGCACGGGCGTGGAAACAGTGCTGCCGGTGCTGCCGGTGTTGGCGCCCGACGGCGCGCATTTCGTGATCGCCAACGCCGATCTCGAATCGGGGTATACCCCGAACACCTTCGAGTTGTGGGCGGTGCGCGGCAGCGAGATCACGCGCGTGGTCGCGGTGCCGATGCCCGCGACGGCCGGCGCGGCAGCGCCGGTGTGGGAGGATGCCGGTGCGGTACGCGCCGACCTCGTGGAAGCGGGTGGCACCCCCGCGGGCTCAACCGTATCACGGCGCGCGCTCCGGCTGCGCCGTCGGGGGGAGCGCTGGGTGCTGGATACCATCCCGCCCACCGTCCCCCCGACGCGCTGACCTGCTGACGTCCTGACGACGCTGCGGCTTACTTACCCGCGCGCCGCTGCGCGTCGCCCATCTTCTCGATGTCGGCCAGCAGCTGCTTGGCGTCGTACACGATGCCGTCCTTGATCGTGTACTTCACGCCGCCGTACTGCTCCACCTTGCCCGTGTTGTCGTTGAGGCGGAACCAACCGGTGCCGTAGAGCACCTTGAGATTGGCGAACGGGTTGGCGTCCACGATCACGAGATCGGCGAGCATCCCCGGCTCCACGACGCCAAACTCGATGTGCTTGCCCTGCGGCTTGAAGAGCGTTTCCGCCGCGTGCAGCGTGCCGGCACGGATCGCTTCGCCCGGCGTAAAGCCCGCTTCCTGCAGCAGCTCGAGCTCTTCGATCGTGGAGAAGCCCGGCGTGTTGTAGATGAAGCCGGCGTCGGAGCTCGCGGTGACGCGGCCGCCCATGTTCTTGTAGTCGTTCAGGAACTGCATCCACACGTGATAGAAGTTGCGCCATGCCACTTCGTCTTCGGTGGTCCAGTTGTAGAAGTACGCGCCGTGATTGGTGCGGCTGGGCACGTAGAACGCCATCTGCGAAGGCAGCGTGTACTTGGCGTGCCACGGCGCGTTCATGCGCTTCATGACATCACGCCCCGTGAGGTACGTGGTCATGGTGGGGTCGAGCGTGACGTCGCGGTCCTTGAGGTTCTGCAGGAAGCGCTTCCACTTCTCGCTCCCCGGCTTCACCAGGCTCCACTGCCGCGCCACCTGCGCGAAGCGCGTCTGTTCGTCCTGCAGATTCGACTCGATGGGCCACGGCTGGATCTGATTCGACTCGTACATCGATTCGAAGATGCCGTAGAAGTGCGTCACGGCTTCGAGCCCGAGCTTGGTGGCCATGTCGGCGTTCATCTGTCCCACGCCACCCTGCTGCAGGTGGGCGGTGCTGCCGAGGCCGAGTTTCTTCGCTTCGTCGAGCAGGGCGGCCATGATGTCGGCGCGTTCGGCGCCCAGCTTGAGGCCGTCGGCGCCGTTGGCCTTGGCCCAGCGCACCCACTCGCGCGCCACCTCGGGCGTGCGCGGCACGCCACGTCCCCAGCCCGTGCCGGGGCGCTGGTACACCGAGTACCGCGGCGCGGCGATTTCATTCTTCGCGCTGCGTGCCTGCTCCTTGATGGAGTAGTCGAAGCTGGCAAACGGAACACCGCGCACGGTCGTGATGCCGTTGGCGAGCCACAGCTTGTTGTAGTACTCGCTGTCGGGCGCCTTCTGCTGCGTGCCCTGATGCACGTGCAGGTCCACGAGGCCGGGCATGAGATACATACCGTTGGCGTCGATTTCCTTGGTGGCACCCTTGGGACGCTTCGACTCGTCGATCTTCACGTGCGGGTAGCCCACGCTCACGATCTCGGCGATGCGGTTCCCCTCCACGATCACGTCCACGGGTCCGCGCGGCGCGCTGCCGTAGCCGTCGATCACATTGACGCCGCGGATAATGAGGCGCTGGAACGGGCCCTCCCCTTCCTTGCGCGCGGGCGCCGGGTTGGGATCCTCGTAGCGCTCGGCCTTGAGGCGGGCGGCCATGGTGGAGTCGGGCGCCGGCGCGGCGGCCGGCTTCTTCGCCTGCGCGAAGGCCGTCACCGGCACGACGGGCGCGGCGAGCAGGAGGGCGCCGATGAGGGCGCGGGGGGAGAAGGCGGAACGCATGCGGACGGGGGCAGAAGGGGAGGACGTGGGGACGCCTCTGTTTTACCGTGCGGGCGGGAGATGCGGAAGGATCGGACTAGCCCTTGAACCACCCTTCGCTCGTGAGCTGGGCCCAGATCTGCTGCACCGCCGCCGCGCCCCGGGCGGTGATGCGCGCTTCGTCGTCGACCACGAGACGCCCGTCGAAGAGCTGCACGTAGCCCTGCGTGATCACGTGGCGCACGGCGAGCCCGCTGGCGTAGAGCAGGTTGTTGAGCGGCTCGGGGCCCACGGCGCCGCTCCCCACCAGCAGGCCGCTCACGTCGATGGTGCACAGATCGGCCTTGGCGCCCACGGCGATGCGCCCGAGATCGGGGCGACGGAGGCCGTCGGCGGCGACATGCGTGGCGCCGTATACGGCTTGCTGCACACTCGGCAGCGGCAACGTGCTGCCGGTGGCGCCGTTCAGCAGGCGCGCCCGCGCCCGCCCGCAGATCACGGCGAGCTTGAGGTTCTCGATGTAGTCGTTGGAGTGCGTGTCGATGCCCACATTGGTGCGCACCCCGGCGGCGAGGGCCTCGGGGTACGGCTGCGAGCCACTGGAGTTGCCGGCGCCGCCCCCCGACGGACAGTGAGCGTACACCCCGCCGTGCCGTTGCATGATGGCCCAGTCGACGGCGGTGGCGCCGGTCATATGCGCACCGAAGAACGGCCCGTCGAAGGCGCCCAGTGATTCGAGCCACTGCGCGGGCGATTGCCCATACAGCCGCTGTGTCACGCGCGCTTCCCCGGCGCCCTGCGCGAGATGGGTGTGGATACCGTTGCCGAGGGTGCGCGCGGCCGCGAGGACGGCGCGCATGGTGTCGGGGGTGTGCGTATCGGTGGCGTGCGGCGTCATCATGGGCCGGATCAGCCCGTCCTCCGCGCCGTTCACCGCCATCGCGAACACCCGGTTGGCCTCGATCTCGGCCAGCGTGTCGGGCACACTGGCGGCGAGGGCGCTGTCGTTGGTGCGCCGCCAGATGGGGAAGAGACGCGCGGTGCCGGGCACCATGCCGCCGGGGAAACCGCGCACGTGCCACCGGCGCGCCACCCGCACGTAGCTCTGCGCCTGCTTGAGGCTGAGGCTCATCTCGACGTGCGTCGTGCACCCCGAGCGCAGCAGCTCGGCCACGTTGTACGCCGTGATGTCGTCGAGGAGGTCGTCGGGGAGCGCCTCGAGGAGTTCGATGGGGCGCTGATACGACCGCCCACCCTCGATGAGTCCGCGCGTGGGACTCCCCGAAGCGGCGTGGGTGTGCCCCGAAATCAGCCCCGGCAGCAACAGCTGGCCGGTGGCGTCGATGCGGGCCACGGTGCCGGGGATGCGTCCCTCGCGCACCTCGACGATGTCGTTGCCGCGCACGCGGACGGAGGCGTTCGGGATGACCTGCGGCGCCCCGTTGCGGTACACGAGGGCGGCGGAGGCCTCGACGACGTAGTCGCGGGTGCGCGGCGGCCGGGTAAGGCGGGGCGGCTGCGGCGCGCCGTCGGAGGTGGGGAGCCCGAGGAGGGGGAGGGCGCCGAAGGCGCTGCGGGCGAGCAGGTCGCGGCGGGATAGCGCGCCGCGGGACGGGGCGTCGGGAGGAAGGTCGCTCATGATGCACAGTTGTACGGTGGGAGCGGGCGTCCGGCCAGAGGGGAAGGGGGTCCGGTCGCGATCGACCTTGCCCCGACCCGCCACGCACGCGAGAATCGCGACATGACATCGATGCCGATGGCGCAGGATCCCCTGATCACCACCGCGCGGCTCGTGCTGGCGCCGTTCACGGCCGACGACGCGCCGTTCATCGTGGCGCTCCTCACCGACCCCGACTGGCTGCGCTACATCGGCGACCGTGGGGTGCGCACCGAGGAGGAGGCGCGGGGCTATCTCGCGGCGGGGCCGCTGGCGTCGTACGCCGCGCATGGCTTTGGGCTGTATCGCGTGGCGCGGCGGGACACCGGCGTGCCGATCGGGATGTGCGGTCTCCTACGGCGCGAGACGCTCCCCGACGTGGACCTGGGTTTCGCGTTCCTGCCGGCGTACCGCGGGCAGGGGTACGCGCGCGAGGCAGCGGCGGCCACGCTGGCGTACGCGCGGGGCACACTCGGTCTCGCCCGGATCCTGGCGATCGTCTCGCCGGAGAACGCGGCGTCGATGAGGGTGCTGGAGGCGCTGGGGATGGCGCGGGAGGGGATGGTGCGGCTCAGCGACGATCGTGACGCGGTGTGGCTGTTCGCGTCCCCGCCCGCCGTGTAACCCAGTACCCACTACCCACTACCCATTACCCCCAACCCATAGCCCGCAGCTCACAGCGCTGTGGGCTGCAGGCTATTGGTTGGGGGCACTGAGTGATGCGTTTTGGGTTTTGGGTGTACCGCGCGGCGTTGCCCCCTTCTTCGTTACCGCCCCGGGAGCTGCGGCAGCGCGTCCACGAACTCGATGATCTGCCGGCGATGGTCGGCGGTGGGGAGTCGCCCCATTCCGCCGCCCAAGTTGTCGAGCATGTTCTTGGCCTGACTGGTGGCCGGCGTAACGGCCGTGATGGCCGGGTGCGTGAGCGTGAACTTGAGGAAGAACTGCGCCCACGTGGTGGCGTCGAACTCCTTGGCGAAGGCCGGCAGCTCCTTGCCCGCGGCGCGACGGAAGAGGCTCGTGCGACCGAACGGCGCGTAGGCGAGCACCGCGATCTTCTTTTCCATGGCGAGCGGCAGGATCACCTCTTCCACGTCGCGGTTGTCGGCGGCGTAGTCCACACCGATGAAGTCGAGCGGCTCGTTGCGCATGACCTCGATGAGCTGCGCGTACTGATTGGGAAAGGTGGTGGTGATCCCCACGTAGCGCACGCGGCCGGCTTTCTTGAACTCGCGCACGATGGGCAGCTGCGTGGCCGGGTCGCCCATGTTGTGCACCTGGATCAGATCGATCATGGGCCGCTTGAGAATCGCGAGCGACTTCTCGATCTGCGCCCGTGCCGCCGCCGGATCGGCCGCCGTACCGCCGCGACCGGCCACGTTCACCTTGGTGGCCCAGAACAGCTGATCGGCGATGCCCAGTTCGTTCACGATGCCGCCGGCCACCTGCTCGGAGGCGCCGTAACTCGGCGCCGTGTCAAACACGCGCGCGCCGCGCTCGACCATGGTCTGAAACACGGCCTTGAGGGCGCTGGCGTCCTCGGCCCGCGCGACCGTGGCGAAGGTGGCGGAGCTCCCCAGGCCGATGACCGGAATCATCTCGCCCGTGCTGGGGATCGCGCGCCGGAGGAGCTGCCCTTGGGGGAGGCTGTTGAGGGCGGCGAGCAGACGGGGGGAGAGGCCGAGCGTGGCGCCGAGCCCGGCGGACATTCCAAGGAAATCGCGACGAGTGATCATGATCGAGACGGGCGGGTGGGGCGGGAGGGCGAACCGACGTGTCGGGTAGTAACGTGCCTCCGTGTCGCCGTGCTGGCTATGGCTGATCTTTCCCCGACCGGGTGTCTCATGTTCCGCCGTCTCGCACCATCCGCTGCTGCCCTGTTGGTGCTCGCGCTGTGTCCTGTCGTGGTGACCGGCGCTCAGTCGCCGACCGGAGCGACCACCGCCTTCACCGGCGCGACGCTCATCGACGGCACCGACCGCGCGCCGATTGCCAATGCCACGCTGGTCGTGCGCGATGGACGGGTCATTGCGGCCGGTCCATCGGCCCGCGTGACCATCCCGGCCAATGCCGCACGCGTGTCACTGGCGGGTAAGGTGATCATGCCCGGGATCATCAACAGTCACGGTCACGCCAACAGTGCGGCGGATCTGGCCACCTACGCCGCGTACGGCGTGACGACGCTGAACTCACTGGGCGGTGAACCGGCTGACGTGTTCGCGGCGCGCGAGGCCCAGCGCGCCGCGCAGCGCGCCGGCACGCCACTCTCGCCACTCGTGGCCCGCGTGTTCGTGGCGGGCCCGGTGATGACGCCCACCACGCCCGACGAGGCGCGCACCCAGGTGGCCGGCGTGGCCGCGCAACAGGTCGACATCGCCAAGATCCGTGTGGACGACAACCTCGGCCTTGGCCCCAAGATGACGCCCGCGGTGTACCGCGCCGTGATCACCGAAGCGCACGCTCGCGGACTGCGGTTGGCGGCCCACATGTACTACTTCGCCGATGCGGTCGACTTGCTGAACAGCGGCGCCGATTTCATGGCGCACAGTGTGCGCGACGTGCCGGTGAACGCGGCCTTCGCGACGGCGCTCCGCGAGAAGAACGTGTGCTACTCGCCCACGCTCATGCGTGAAGTGTCCACGTTCGTGTACGAAAGCATTCCGTCGTTCTTCTCGGATTCCTTGTTTCTGGCGCACGCCAACAAAGCGTGGATGGCCACGCTGCAGCAGCCGGCGCGCATGGACGCCATGCGCACGAATGCGGGTGCGCAGCAGTACAAGCGGCAGTTACCGGTGGCGATGAAGAATCTCAAGGCGTTGTCCGACGCCGGCGTGCGCATCGCGATGGGCACCGACACCGGACCGATGGGACGCTTTCAGGGCTACTTCGAACTGATGGAGCTCGAGATGATGGTCGAGGCGGGGATGACACCGCGCGCGGTACTCGCTGCTGCCACCCGCGACGCCGCGCGCTGCATGCGCATCGATGCGGAGCTCGGCACGCTCGAGCCGGGGAAGTGGGCGGACTTCGTGGTGCTCCACGCGAATCCGCTGGAGAACATGGCGAATGTGCGGAAGCAGCATTCGGTGTGGATCGGTGGGAAGCGCGTGGGGAAGCCCTACGCGTAACCCAATGCCCACCAAGGCTTTGACGCTGAATAGGCGCCGCGGCGGTACACTCACGGCAACGCGATATCACGAACTGTGCTTGCAGTGATTTCAATTCTTGAGCATTGATGACCGCTTCGATCGCCCCATTCTTTCTCCGCACGTTTGCGAACCTCGAGCTGTCCGCGCATCAGCCGGACGGCTCGCGGCAGGTCCTCCTGCAGCGCGGCAAACCGCTGGCGGTGCTCGCCTACTGCGCCTGCGCCCGTAAGCGCGAACACGGGCGCGACACATTGGCCACGCTGCTCTGGTCGGACGCGCCTCCCGATCGCGCCCGGCACAACGTCCGGCAGGCGCTCTGGCGGCTGCGCAAGCTGCTCGGCGATCTCCTCGTTACCCGCGAAGACGCGGTGATCGGCGTGGGTGCCGACCTCGCGAGTGATCGCGATCTGTTTCTCGATGCGGTGTACCGCAACGACGCGCCCGACGCGCTGGGGTGGTACGAAGGGCCGTTCCTGGGGGGCGTCACGATTCCCGGTGGCGATGAGTTCGACGACTGGGCCGGCGGCGAGCGCCGCCGGTTGGAAGAGGCGCTGCTGCGGGTGGCAGAGCCGTATCTGCGGGGCGACGTGTTGCGCATGAAGCCCTCGGAGCTCCGGGGGGCGCTCGAGTCGCTGCTCCGGAAGGTGCCAAGCCATCCCGACGCCCGTCGGATCGCGATTGACGTGCTGCTCGACATGAACGATCGCGTGGCGGCGCAGGGCGAAGCGGACGTCATGGAACAGCTCGCGCAGCAGCAGGAAATCGAGCTGTCGCCGGCCTGCGCCGTGAGCGTGGCGCGCGCCCGTGAGCGCGTGGACAAGGAGCCGGCGTCCGAGCCAACCGGCCTGTCGCTGGATCTGGTGGGACGCTACGACGTATTCGCGCAGGTGGTACAGGCCTGGACGCTGGCGAAGCAGGGGCAGTGTCAGGTGGTGCTGCTGACCGGCGTGGCGGGTATCGGCAAGAGTCGGTTGCTCAAGGCCATTCACTCGCGCTGTACCGGCCGTCGATCGCGTGCGCTCACGGTGCGCGCGAATCCCGGCGAACAGGACGTGCCCTTCGGCTACGCGGCACAGGTGGCGCGCGCGCTGGCCGCATTGCCCGGCGCGGCTGGCATCAACCCCGACAGTGCCCGTGAACTGGTGGCGCTCGATCCCGCACTCGGCAGTCGCTACGCGGTGTCGCCCTCCACCAACGAAGGGGGCGAGTCGGTGCGTCGCCGTGCGCTGGCGTTACTCGATCTGCTGTCGGCGATCGCCGAGCAGGAACCATTGGCGTTGTTGCTGGATGACCTGCACTGGGCCGATCCCGCGTCGCGACAGCTGCTGTCGATTGCTGTCGGACGACTCGGTGAGTTGCCACTACTGGTGGTGGGCACCACGCGCCCGTCGAGTGCCACGTCGCTCGATCATACCACGCTTGCGGTGCTGCCGCTGCTCCCGCTCGCGGCCGATGCGGTGGTCGAGGCCGTTCGTAGCAGCGGCGTATGGCCCGACCGTGCCGATGCGGAGCACTTCGTGCGCACGCTGGCCGAGGCGTGCGACGGCATTCCACTGGCCGTGATGGAACGACTGAGCTTCGCGCAGGAGGCGGGGTTGATCCTGCTGCACGACGGCAGCTGGCGCGCCGCCGACTGGCCGAAGGCCGCGAGTGAAATCGCCGTGTCGTCCCCGTTGAGCCGGCGCATCGCGGCGTGCAGCGAACACGAGCATCGCCTCCTGCTGCGACTCGCGGTGGCGGGCACGCCGCTGCCAACGGATGTGTGGCTCGCCCATGCGCCCGTTGCCGCCGGCGACGTCGCGACCACGGAGAGTGTGCGCTCCCTGCAGCAGAAGGGGCTCGTGCTGCAGCAGGACGCGATGTACGCTCTGGCGCACGATGTGATCACCGAGCATCTGCTGGCGCGTAGTACACCGGATGCGGTGCGCGAGGCGCATGTGGTTCTGGCGATGGCGCTCATCGACTCCGATGCCGTCGAGCGACTGACCGCCGGGCTGCGTCACTTTGTGCACGGCGGTGACGCTGGACACGCGGCCAACACGTTGGCCCGGGTGATCGCTCGTGCGCGACGCAGCGGCGACCCGCGTCACGCGCGCGACATTCTGTCGGACTTGCTCGGCGATCGGTTGCCGGCACCGCTGCAGGACCGATTGTTGGCCGCTGTACCATGGCGGCATCGCTCCGCGCGCGTGGGGGCGCGCGTAATGGTGGCGGCCGCGCTGCTGCTGAGTGTGGTCACCACCGGTGCAGCGTGGTACTCGCTGCGTACCCCGTCGTTGGCGATCCGACAGTCGGCGATCGTGCGAAGTGCAACGCCGCAGTACGGTGCCAACGCCAGTCGCTTCGTCCCATCGTTCGTTGTCGCGGTGCCTGCCGGCAGCCGTCGCGGCGCACGCACCGTTCGTGTGCGCGCCTTGAGTCGGGGGACCACGATGCTCGCGGGCGACACGGTCGTGGTGGAGAACGGCATGGCCGTCTTCGCGAATCTGCGCGTGCGCACGACCGATTCCGTGGTGGCGCTGGTGTTCGAGTCGGATGGCTATCGTCCCATCGACTTCGAGCTCGCGCGGAGTGGCTATCGTGATCTCGATCGACGGACAGACAGTCGATTGCGTCTCGCCGAAGGACAGTTCGGGTCGCAGCGGGTACGCGGACCGAACGCCAGCATTTCGGTGCAGCCGGGTGCGATGATTTCCGGCGTCGTGCAAGTGCAGTACACCGCCCCCTGGCCGGCAGCGTCGGTGTGGTTGTCGATGACGCCCACGTGGGGCGAGCCCAGGGAACTCGGTCGCGATCTCAGGCCGATGCCGACGCCGGTCACGCAGGACATCGCGGACATGTCCGTCGGTGTGCAGGCACCGATGACCGCGGGACGCTACTGGCTGTTGTTTGCGATGGATGCTGAACCGTCAGGCGGCAACCTGTTGTCGCGTACCAACTGGATGCTACAGGCGCCGGTGTGGGGCGATGGCAACGACATCGCCAGCCTGCCCGACTCCACGATCCGTCGCGCGAACGTCGATGGTGTGATCACGTCATGGCTGGCGTATCCTGATACCGGGCGGCGCGCCGAGAAGCCGTGTCGTGAGTCGACGCGGAGGGTGCGTGGCGTGGGGGTGCGGTATTGCCCGGCACCGTTAGCGCTGTTCGGGATCGAAGTGGTGGTGCGGTAACGCGTTATTTTTCATCGCATGCCGAACGACCAACTGTTTCTCCTGCGCCCCGACTTCGCCGACCCGGCCCTCGGCCCAGGGGCGTACCACTGCACCGACTGCGCGCGCATTGAAGGGCTGCTGAGCTACTTCCCGACGCTCCGGTCGCAACTCGACGTGACGTATGTGGACCTGCCGCGGCCGCGCGCGGCGATCGTGGCGCTGCTGGGGGAGGCGTATCAGAACTGCCCGGTGCTCGTGGTGCTGCGTGCGCCTGGAGACCACGCGGCGTTGCTGCGAGAGAGTCCCGACACGGGGCAGCGGTATTGCACGGGCGCGGACGACATCACGGCGTATTTGCACGCGGCGTACGGGGTGAGTGCGGCGCATCCGTAGGGGGCCCGAACGACGATGGCAACGGCTTGCCGCGACGTTCGCGTCGGGCGCGAAGCACGGCACGGGCACAGCCTGTTTTGTTGTGTCGCTCGGCGACGGACGGTCCTTACGCTGGTCGTCGCCCCTCGCGAACCAGATCGACGATGTCGTCGCGCGAGACGCCGAGTGTCAGGCCGGGCACATCGAGTGGTGAGCCATGCGACGGTTCCGGGCGCAGCACGAAGACCTGGCCATCACGCCGCCGAATGCGGACCGCGCCATCGCGGCCCGCCCGATCGAGCAAGGCGGCGAGCTGCTGCCGCGCTTCTGAGTAGGTGAACTCTTTCATCTGGCGGGAAGAACGAGGTTGATGCCGAGCGTTATGGCCGTGCGGGTCAGTCCTGCATCCAACGTCAGGAGCGGGGCCCGCTGCTGCAACGCGCAGGTCAGCAGATACGCATCATAGGCATACAGGCCGTGGTCGGCAGCCAGCTCCAACGAGAGGGCGAGGTCCACCTCGACGAACCGAATCGGAATGGCTTCGTACGCGGTGAGTGCGCGCTGACCTTCCGCGAGCGTCAGCCGCCGCCGCTTGAGACCCGCACTCAGGGCGTTGCCGACTTCCCAATGCACCGATGCGGGCGCGGCGAGCTCCGCTCCGCGGGTCACCTCAACGAGCATCGCACGTTCTGGCTCACTGAGCAACACGGCGATGATTGCGGAGGTGTCGATGATGACGGCCATAATGAATTGTACAATTGTACGAGTTGAGAGTCAAATCGGTGTGGCGCGCGACGCTGGTGAGCCTATGCCGCCCGCGTCAGCTGCCCGTCACGCGCCGAGCATCGGTCACTGTCACACCCTCCCCCGAGCTTGTGCGCACGGACGAAATACGTGCCGTACCACAATTCGGAGGGTGTGAGATGCGACGTGTTCTGATTGCAGTGAGTGCATTGGCGTTCCTGGGCGCGTGCGGGGGTGGGGGGGCGACGGCGCCACGAGCCCCACGCCGCCGCCCGCCAGTACGAGCGTGGCCACGGTGTCGGTGGCGTTGTCGGCCACCCAGATCACGGTGGGCGGCACCGCCACCGCCACGGCGGATCTGCGTTCGGCCGCCGGATCGGTGGTCACGGGTCGTGCCGTGAGTTGGACATCGTCCACACCCACGGTGGCCACGGTGAACGACGCGGGCACCGTGACGGCACTGGCCGCCGGCGCGACCACGATCACCGCCACCAGCGAGGGAAAAACGGGACGCGCATCGCTGACCGTGATCCCGGCGCCGGTGGCGACGGTGC
>CANJOX010000059.1 GCA_947475795.1 Gemmatimonadota bacterium | reverse complement strand
GAGCGCATCCTCACCGAACTCGTGGAAGAGGTGGGCTGGGAGCGGATGAGCCGTCGCGTCCGAATTGCCTGCTTCACGAGCGACCCGAGTATTTCGTCGAGTCTCAAGTTCCTACGTCGTACCCCGTGGGCCCGCGAAAAGGTCGAAGCGATGTACTTGGCGCACAAACGACGACGCGGTGCGTGATCTCTGCGCCAGCCGTTGGGGCGTCTACGCCTCGCGGTGGTAGGCCTCGAGGCGCCGGATCTCCTCGCTGGCGCCGAAGGCGAATCCGATACGCTGGTGCAGGGCCGTGGGGGACACGTTCATCGCGCGTCCCTGGCCGTCGGTGGCCAGCCCGCCCGCCTGTTCGATCACGAACGCGATGGGGTTGGTTTCGTAGAGCAGGCGGAGACGGCCGTGGCGCGTGGCCGGCTTGCTGTCGCGCGGGTACAGGAACACGCCGCCCCGCATGAGAATGCGGTGTGCTTCGGCCACCAGCGAGGCGATCCAGCGCATGTTGAAATCCACGCCGCGCGGCCCGCTCGCGCCGGCCACGCATTCCGACACGTAGCGCTGCACCGGCGGCTCCCAGAAGCGCGCATTCGACGCATTGATCGCGAATTCGCGTGTGGCGGGTGGAATGCGCAGGTCGCGGTGGCTGAGCACCCATTCCCCGAGCACGGGGTCGAGGGTGAAGGCATGCGTGCCACGGCCGAGCGTGAGCACCAGCATGGTGCTGGGGCCGTACAGCGCGTAGCCGGCGCACACCTGCGCGGTGCCGGGCTGTAGAAAGTCGCCCGGTTCGGCATCCACGCCGGGCGACGGCGCACGCAGAACGGAGAAGATGCTGCCGACGCTCATGTTGACGTCGATGTTCGACGAGCCGTCGAGCGGATCGAACAGCAGCAGGTACCGGCCGCGCGGGTGCTGCGGCGGCAGGCGGTACGGCGCCTCCAGCTCCTCGGACGCCAGGCCGGTCAGATGCCCGCCCCACTCAGTGGCGCGCACGAAGAGCTCGTGACTGGCCACGTCGAGCGGTTGCTGCTCCTCGCCGTGCACGTTGTACTGGCCGGTGCCGCCCGTGCCCGCGGGGAGGGCCCCGGCGGCCACGCGGCGCGCGATGGCCTTACAGGCGAGCGCCACGTCGGTGATCAGCGCGTCGATGTCCGCCGTGTCATCCAGCGCGTCGCGGCGGGAGGCGCTGATGAACTGCGCGAGCGTGTGGCGTCCGCCAGTCGGCATCGGGGGGCGTCTCGGTTAAACTGCAGGGTACGATTCGTTCCCTGCACGATATCACCGACTCGCGCCCCGCGGCGACCCGCCCGATGCTTCTCGCGCTGCTGCTCACCCTCACGCTTCCCGCCACCGGCCGGTCTGCCGCCCCCGCCGACACGGCGTCGTGCGTCGCGGCGGCGCGCTTTCTCCGTACGGACCGGCAGATGATCGCCGAGGTGGAACGCGATACGATCGACGACTGGCGCACGCAGCGGCGCGTGGCGGGGTGTCGCATCACAGCCGCCGGCGGCACGGCGATCGGTGTGAACCGGGAAGCGGTGCTGCTGTACGAGCGGGTGCGGGCGGCGGGGTGGGTGCGCACGCCCGACCCGCGCGATTCGCCGAACGAGGGGTCGTTGCGCTTCCGCTGGGAGCAGGCGGACTGCCTGTTCAACATCAACGCTGAGGCGTTGCTGGGGACGGATGCCGAGTCGCGGGTGAACGAACGCCTGCGCCTCCCCGAGGGGCAGACGCGCTATCAGGTCTTCGTGATGTGCCTGCCGGCGATGCCCGCCGCGCCACGGTAACCGCCGGCCACCCTCGCCGTCGCGCGTGAGCCGTCGCGCGTGAGCCGTCGCGCGTGAGCCGTCGCGCGTGAGCCGTCGCGCGTGAGCCGTCGCGCGTTAGCCGTCGCGCGTTAGCCGTCGTCGGGCCAGTGCACGGCGCCTGAGTGGGTCACGGCCCCCGCGCTGGCTGGTCCCACGAGCTTCGTGTACTTCTCGAGCACGCCGCCCAGCCGTGGCATGGGGGCCGCCGGCAACGCGGCCCGTCGTGCCGCGAGCTCGACGTCGCTCAGCTCCACCGTGATCGTGCGGGCCTGCGGCCGCGCGTCGATCGCGATGAGGTCGCCGTCGCGCAGCAGGGCGATCGGGCCGCCATCGGCTGCTTCCGGCCCCGCGTGGCCGATGCACAGGCCGCGCGTGGCACCGCTGAAGCGGCCGTCGGTGAGCAGCGCTACCTCGGCACCCACTCCCTGCCCGTACAGCAGCGCGGTGATACCCAGCATCTCACGCATGCCGGGGCCGCCGCGTGGCCCTTCGTTGCGGATCACGAGCACGTCGCCGCGGGCGTACTGTCGGTCGCGCACGGCCGCCTGCGCCTGCTCCTCCGATTCGAACACCCGCGCCGGCCCGCGATGCACGAGGGTGGCCAGCCCGGCCGTCTTGAGCAGTGCGCCATCGGGGCACAGGTTGCCGGTGAGCATGGTCACGCCGCCGTCGGTGGAACGGGGGTTGGCCGCGGTGCGCACCACCTCGCCGTCGGGGCGTGCGGTGTGCTCGAGCTCCTGCGCCAGCGTGCGTCCGGTGAACGTGAGGCAGTCGCCGTGCAGCGCGCCAAGGTCGAGCAGCGCGCGCAGCACCACACCGGCACCACCCACGTGGTAGAGGTCGCGCGCGAGAAAGCGTCCGCCCGGCTGCAGGTCGGCAATCAGCGGCGTGCGCGCAAACACCGCCGCCACGTCGTCCAGATGAAAACGGATGCCGGCTTCGTGTGCGATGGCGGGCAGATGCAGCGCCGCATTCGTGGAGCCGCCCGTGGCCGATACCACCGCACACGCGTTCTCGAGCGCCTTGCGCGTCACGATGTCGCGCGGCAGCGGACCGTCGCCCAGCACCGCGCGCATCAGCGCCACGCCGGCGCGCCGTAGCAACGGGGCGCGTTCAGCGTACACCGCCGGAATCATGCTCGAGCCGATCGGGGCGAGTCCGAGCGCCTCGGACACCATCCCCATCGTGTTGGCGGTGAACTGTCCCGCGCACGATCCCGCGGTGGGCAGGCACGAGCGGGTGATCTCCTGCAGGTCGTCCGGCGTCGCCTCGTGGGCGAGCACCTTGCCGATCATCTCGTACGTCTCGCCAATGTTGGTGTCGCGGCCGCGGAAATGCCCCGGCAGCGCCGCGCCGCCGTGCACGAACACGCCCGGCACGTTGCAGCGCACGATCCCCATCATGAGGCCGGGTAGGTTCTTGTCGCAGCCGCCGATCGCGAAGATGCCATCCCACTGATGCCCGCGCGTGGACGCTTCCACGCTGTCGGCGATGAGTTCGCGTGACACCAGCGAGAAGCGCATGCCGCTGTGCGCGATCGACAAGCCATCTGACACGGACGCCACCGGGCATTCGTGCGGCATGCCGCCGGCGGCGTAGATCCCGGTTTTGGCGTGCTGCGCCTGATCGCGCAACAGCGTGTTGCACGGGCTCATCTCGCCGCCCGTGTGGAACACGCCGATGTGCGGCCGCGCGATCTCGTCGTCGTCCTGCCCGAGCGCGCCGAGAAAGGCGCGCGTGGGGGCGCGCAACAGCCCCTCGTGGATGTTCGCCGAGCGGAACCGCCTGGTCATGCGGTACCCGCTGCGCCGTCGACCGGCGGCACAAACAACCGGATGATCCGCGACACGTCGGCGTCGGCACCGACCGCCGGCGCGCGGCTCGCTTCCAGCAGCACCTCGGCGGCGCGGGTGGCCATGGGCGCATAGGCATCCTGCTCCGCGGCCAGACGCACCACCTGCTCGATGTCCTTGCGGAAGGTGGCCAGCGCCCCGATGCGCGGGGTGTCCACACCGGCCGCCATGCGCGGTCCGAAAATCTGCAGCGGCAGGGAGTCGGCAAAGCCACCGGCGAGCGCGCCCGGCAGCCGCGTCGCGTCGATCCCCGACTTGGCGGCGAAGGCGAGCATCTCGGCGATCGTGACCAGATTGCAGGCGACGATCATCTGGTTGCAGCTCTTCGCGAGCTGGCCGGCGCCGTGACTGCCCATATGCGTGACGCGCTGCGCGAGCGCGTCGAACACCGGGGCCGCGCGCGCGATGTCGTCGGCGTGCCCGCCGGCAAACACGATGAGGCGCCCGGCGCGCGCCAGCGGCAGCCCGCCCGACACCGGCGCGTCGATCCAGCAGGCCCCGGACGTGGCGGCGAGCCGGTCCGCCATCTCCCGCGTCGTGTCAGGGGCAATACTCGACAGGTCGATCAGCAGCTGGCCGGGGCGCATCACGGCGCCGATGCCGTCGGCGCCGAACACCACGTCCTGCACGGCGGCGGTGTTGGTGAGGCACAGGCAGACGATGTCGCACGTCGCGGCCAGGGCGCGCGGCGAGTCGGCCAGCGTGGCACCGTGCTCCACCAGCGGGGCCGCCTTGTCGAGGGTGCGGTTCCACACCGAGACCGCGCGGCCGCACTCCAGCAGCCGCTGCACCATCGGGGTGCCGATCAGCCCCGTGCCGATGAAGCCGATGCGCCCCGGCGGGGCGATGGGCTCAGGCATAGAGATGCAGCCCGTTATCCATGCGAATCACTTCGCCGGTGATGCCGGGCGCGCCGCTCACGAGGAAGAAGGCGAGGTTGGCGACTTCGTCGACGCCCAGCAGCCGTGGCAGCGCCTGCGTGGCGAGATACTTCTCTTCCACCGCCTTGAGCTGATCGCCCCCCAGCACGCGGCTGGGGAGTCCACCGCTCACGTAGCCGGGCGCGATGGCGTTCACGCGGATGTGCGGCGCCAGTGCGCGCGCCAGCGACAGCGTGAGCGTGCCCACGGCCCCCTTGGAGGCGGCGTAGGCCACGCTCGACCCCAGTCCGGCCGTGCCGGCGATGCTGGACAGATTCACCACCGCCCCGCGCCCCGAGTCGCGCAGCAGATCGCGGCAGGCGCGGATCATGCGGAAGGTGCCGGTGAGATTCACGTCGTAGGTGCGCGCGAATTCGCTTTCGGGGAGGGCGTCGAGGTCGGCGTGTGGAATGAACCGCGTGGTGCCGGCGCAGTTCACGAGCGCATCGAGGCGTCCGTAGTGCGCGCGCATGGTGGCCGCGGCCGCCACGCAACTCTCGTCGCTGGTCACGTTCAGCAGTACCACCTCGGCGCGGGCGCGCAGCGCCGTGCAGTCATCCGCGACGGCCACGGCGGCGGCGCGGGTCTCGTCGTCGAGCGTGCAGATGCCCACGTCCCAGCCGTGGCTGGCGAAGAGGCGGGCGCAGGCGGCCCCGATGCCCGTAGCGGCACCGGTGATCAGGCAAACGGGTCTGGCGGGAGAAGTCATGCGAGAGAGCTTACGGCGGCCACGCGCGATCGTCTACTCGCGTGGCGGGTTATGGACCCAGAAACCGCGTGATCTCGTCGAGCACGCGGGCCGGCTGCTCCCGGTGCGGCATGTGGCCACCCCCCTCCAGCACCACCATGCGTGACGGGCCGCCGGTACCCGCCGCGATGCGCTCGGGGTGACGCACCGAGCCGAACTCGTCGGCGTCACCGTGGAGCACCAGCGCCGGGGCGAGGACGCGCGGGAGGAGCGCGTCCAGCGTCCAGCCCGCGAAGCCGGCATCGAGCCACGTGTCGAGCCACGCGGCGAGCACCCACGGGGCCTTCGCGCCATGGTAGCGCGCAAGGCGATCGATCTGTCCCGGTTGCTGAAACGCGATGCGTGCCGCGTGCAGGCCGTCGCGTGTGCGATCCTCGACAAAACTCTGCGCGGACACCGTGATCAGGGCCCGGCACCGGCCGCTCAGGTGCGCCGCCGTCGCGACGGCCATGCCGCCCCCCACGCTGTGTCCGCAGGCGACGAACTCGTCGCGCGGGAGCACGTGGCGCAGCCCCGCAAGCAGCGTCGGCACGATGATCGTGGCCTCGTCGGTCACGAAGGACACCGGAAGCCGGCCCGGGTGCGGCGCCGAGCGTCCGAACCCCAGCCGGTCATAGGCCACCACGGCGCGCCCGGTGGCGGTGGCCAGCTGCGCGGGAAAATCGCGCCAGAGCTCCACGCACCCGAGGGAGTCGTGGAACAGCAGGATGGCGGCCCCGGCCTCGGCCTCGGCACCGGCGTGCACGGCGCGCGGTTGCCACACGCGGGCGAACAGTGCCCCGCCGTCGGTGTCGACCTCGTGATCGCTCACGGTCACGGTCACGGCACGTGCGGTGCGTCCACGATCAGTGCCCGCCGCCGGCCTGCGCCTGCGTGAGATCAATACCGCGCACGGTCACAGTGATGTTCCGGTGGGCGGCATCTTCGATGAAGGTCGCGATCACTTCCTTCACATCGTGGTCGATGTACTCACCCGTCCCGTCGATGACCACCGCCTCGCCGTCGTTCACCTCGTCGAGTGTGGCGACGATGCCCGGCTTGGACACGAACGTGCCGTCGCGGCGGAAGCGCAGCTGCCACACGCCGGCATCATCCTTGGCGGCGACCACCGCGCGCTTGGAGTTTTCGTACAGCACGAACATGATCCCCATCACAATGCCCACGATCACGCCCTTGAGCAGGTCGAGCGTCAGCACCGCGGCGATGGTGAACGCGAACGGCAGCAACTGCGTGAGGCCGAGGCGGAACTGCGTGGTGAACAGGGCCGGCTTGCACAGGTTCAGCCCCACCTGAATCAGCACCGCGGCCAGTGCGGCCAGCGGAATGCGGTTGAGCAGCGGTCCGGCAAATACCACGGCGACCAGCAGCAGCACGCCGTGCACCAGCGCGGACATCCGCTCGCGTCCACCCGCGGCCACGTTGGCCCCGCTGCGCACGATGACCGCCGTCACGGGCAACCCGCCCAGCAGCCCCGATACGGCGTTCGCGGCGCCTTGCGCCAGCAGTTCACGGTCGGGAAGGCTGTGCCGCTTGAGCGGATCGAGCCGGTCCACCGCCTGCAACGACAACAGCGTTTCGATGCTGCCCACGATTGCGATCGTGGCACCCGCGATCCACACCGCGGGGGTGCCCAAAACACCCCACTCGGGACGCGGCAGCGCCGAGTACAGCGCGCCGATGCCGCCCAGCGGTACGTCCACGTAATGCCGCGCGTCCAGCGCAAACGTGGGCGACGAGGCCAGCGCGCTGGCCAGCACGCTGGCCACCACCACCGCCACGAGGGCCGGGGACAGGAGCTTGATCGACGCCAGCGGCGTGCGCTTCCAGCCGTAGAGAATGACCAGCGACACGAGCGTGATTGTGACCGCGCCCGCCCGGTGGCCGGACAGCAGGGTCGCGAGGCCACCACTGGAGCCCACCGCCACCGGCAGCTGCTTAATGATGATCGTGATGCCGATCGCGGCCAGCATCCCCTTGATCACCGCCGAGGGCACGAGGGCGGCGAAGCGTCCGGTTCGCAGGAGTCCGAACACCACCTGCAGCACGCCGGCGATGATGACCGCCGTCAGAAACGGATTCACGCCGCCCAGCCGCTGCACTTCGACCAGCACGATCGAGGTGAGTCCGGCCGCCGGCCCCGTGACCGAGAGGGCAGAGCGGCTGATCCACGGCACCACCAGTCCGCCGACGATCCCGGCGATCAGTCCGGAGACGGGCGGGACGCCGCAGGCGACGGCAATGCCAAGACAGAGGGGGAGCGCGACCAGGAAGACGACGAAACCGGCCACCATGTCTTCCCTGGGGTGGCCGAACATCGAGGGGTACTGGTGCATGGGCGTCGAGCGGGCGGCGGGGAATCCGAACAGCGAATGGGGACAAGATAGGTTTGGAATCCACCCGTGCCCAGCGCAGCGGCGTGTCTCGTCCCTCGGAGACGGTCCGCCGTTCGCGCTGGAGGAGCTCGGCGGCGTTGGCGGCCGGGGCTTAGGCCGTGGTGCGGCGGGAGCGTGGTGCGGCGGGCGCGTCAGGGGGCGTGGTGCGCCGCACGTGCACCGTGTACACCCGGTCGAACCGCAGGCAGTTCACGACGGCGCCCGCGACGTCGAACGCGCGCCCGACGAGCCGCACCCGCCGCGCGGGAGCGAGTGCGCGTCCGCTGTACACGCAGAACCCACCCCGTGAGCGGTCGCGCAGGCGCACGTCGATCGGCGCCAGATCGCCATCGACGTACAGGCGCGCCCAATCCGCGCTGGCGCCCCGTAGCACGCTGCGCCGGTCACACGGCGTGGTGCGCGCGGCATCATACCGCGCACGCCGGTCGGTGTCGGAGAGCACGGCAAACGCATCGTTCAGGCGCAGCGCCGTCGCGTGGTCGCCACCGACATCGGGGTGGTGCACCGCAATCAACGCGCGGTACGCGCCACGGATCACTTCCGTGGGCGCATCGGCCTGCACATGCAGCAGGCGATAATGATCGCGTCGGTCCGGTGTCATGTTGCGTGAAAGCAATCCGCATCCACCGCGGCGCGCAAACGACGATCCCGTCTGTAGCGCGCACCGCTGAGCAGCCGCGGCGCAGCGAATATAGATCAGCGTGGCCGCGCGCGGTCGTATTGCGGCGGCCACGTGATCGCTGCGCCCAGCTCCTGCGCGGCGGCCAGCGGCCAGCGTGGATTCCGTAACAGTTCGCGCCCCATCAGCACCAGGTCAGCATCACCGTCGGCGATGATGCGCTCGGCCTGCGCGGCATCGGTGATGAGGCCGACCGCCGCCGTGGGGATCGCCGCCTCCTCCCGGATGCGACGCGCGAAGGGCACGTGATACCCGGGCGCCACGGCAATCTGCTGATGCGCCGCGAGTCCGCCCGACGAGCAATCGATGAGGTCCACGCCGTGCGCCGTGAGGCGCGCGGCGAGCTGTACCGATTCGTCCAAGGTCCAGCCACCCTCGGCCCAGTCGGTGGCCGACAGGCGCACGAACAGCGGGAGGTCGGCCGGCCACACCGCACGCACGGCGTCGGTAACCTCGAGCAGCAAACGGATGCGGTTCTCGAACGCACCACCGTAGCGGTCGGTGCGTTGATTGGCGAGCGGCGACAGAAACTCGTGCAGCAAGTAGCCGTGCGCGGCATGCAACTCGACTACCTGAAAGCCGGCCGCCGCCGCACGCACGGCGGCCGCACGAAACGCGCCAATGACCTGCGCGATGCCGTCCAGCGACAGCTCGTGCGGCATCGGATAATCCGGCGCGAACGGCACCGCGCTCGGCGCCATCACGTTGTCCCATCCGCCGTGTTCGGCATCCACCGCGCCGGTCCCCTCCCACGGTCGGCGCAGACTCGCCTTTCGTCCGGCGTGCGCGAGCTGGATGCCCATCGCCGCCCCCTGCGCCCGGCAGAAGGCGGTAATGCGGCGCAACATCGGCACCTGCGCATCGTCCCAGAGACCGAGGTCGTGCGGACTGATACGCCCTTCGGGGAGCACGGCGGTTGCCTCGGCGATCACCAGCCCGGCGCCTCCGGTGGCGAAGGCGCCGAGATGCACTAGATGCCAGTCAGTGGCCAGGCCGTGCTCGGCGGAATACTGGCACATCGGCGAGACGCCAATGCGATTGCGCAGCGTGACGCCGCGGAGCGTGAGCGGGGTGAACAGGGCCGGCATCATCGTGGTACGCCTGCGGTTGGGATCGAGGAACGGTCAGTCGCGATGTCGCAATGTTAGCGACGCGGCGCCTCGTTCACGCGGGTCGACACGAAATCCCACGCGCGGCCGCTCCCGAAGTGCATGGCCGACACGCGACCCTGTTTGTCCCGGACGAACCACGCCGTCTCCCCGCTGTCGCCGAAGGCGTCGCGATAGGTGGCCGGCATGGTGTCCGCCACGCCGGCGCGAGGGCTGATGACGAGGCGGTCGCCGGCGGTGCTGACGGTGAACGTCACCCCGATCTCGTCGTTCCGGTACCGGCCGGCGATCGACGCGAGCTCGGCCGCGGTCGGCTGCCAGCGCGCGGCCGCCATAAAGCGATGCACCACCGTGTCGCGGTCGGCCGTCGGTACGTGCAGCGAGACCGGCGCGCCGGACGCATCGGTGGTGAACCGCACGCGCGCCGTACCCATCCGGTACCAGCCGTCGCGGAGCGCGGTGATGGCGGCACCGCCGTCGCGGCGCAGCTGCCCGTTGGCGGTGTCGAGCACCATCACCGTGTTGCTGCGCGTGTCGCGGTAGATCCCCGCCAAGCGTGCGATGGCGGCCCCGTTGGCCGGTACCGTGTCGGGGGCCGCCGCGCGCGGCAATCCCGGGACCATCGCGTCGACGATCGCGTGGGTGTAGGCCGTGGCGTTCGCGCCGGCCGCGTTGCACATCACCGCGATGGACAGGTCGTCGCGCTCCGGGTAGCGCGCCAGGAACGTGCTGTAGCCCGCCGTCGATCCGCTGTGTGCGATCTCGCGCAGCCCGCGATAGTTCATGACCATGAGTCCCAGCGCGTACTGGATCGGCTGACCGCTGGTGAGGGTCATCTGGCGCGTCATCGAATCCACCACGCCGGCGCCCAGCGTCTTCTTCGTGAGATGCGCGTTCCACGCGAGCCAGTCGCCGACCGTGGTGAGTAACCCGCCCGCCGCGATCACGTTGTCGCCCGGCATGTCCAGATGCCAGCCGTCGGCGCGGCGTGCGTATGCCTGCGACAGCCCCGGCACGATGCGCGTGAAATCGTCGCGCCACTGCGTGTTCGTCAGGCCAAGCGGTGCGAAGATGCGTTGCGCCGTGAACTGCGTGAACGGCATGCCACTCACGCGCTCGACCACTGTGCGCAGCAACAGAAAGCCGGAGTTCGTGTACGAGTAGAAATCGCCCACGGGGTAGTTGAGCGCCGTCTGGTGTGTGATCAGCTCGAACACGTCGCTCTGCGTGTGCACCCGCGTGCCGCGCGGCCACCCCTGCCAATCCACCAGATTGCTCCATTCCCGCAGACCGCTGGTGTGCGTGAGGAGGTGGCGGAACGCGATCGTGCGCCCGTACGTGGGCAGCTCAGGGAGGACGGTCCGTGCGTCGTCATCGAGCCGGAGTTTGCCGTCCTGCACCAGCAGGAGCACCGCAGCGGCGGTGAACTGCTTGGCCACCGATCCCGATTCGAGAATCGTGCCCGGGAGAATGGGGCGGGCGCCGGCCAGATCGGCCATGCCATACCCGCGGGTGAGCAACACCGCCCCTCCTTGCGCGATGCCGACGGCACAGCCCGGCGTGTGCGTGGAGTTCCAGGCGGCGAAGACCTTGTCGGTCACCGCCGCGAGATCGGCGCGCTGGGCGCCTGCCGCAGGGGCAAATGTCGCGAGCAGGAGCGCGACGCGGGAAGCGGTGCGAGGTGTCATGCGCCGAATGTACGGCGCACGTCGCCGCTACGGCAACGCGAACGCCACGTACGTCCCGCCGCTCGGCGCGCCGTTCTTGCCGCCCCCGCAGGCGATCACGAGATACTGCTTGCCGTCCACCATGTACGTGCTTGGCGTGGCGTTGCCGGCCGCCGGCAGCTTCGCCTCCCACAAGAGCTTCCCGGTGCGCTTGTCGTACGCACGGATCTTGTTGTCGTAGGTGGTGGCCGCGATGATCAGCAGGCCGTTCTCCGTCACGATCGCGCCGCCGTAGTTGTCGGTGCCGGTGTTCGTGATGCCCTTGGCGGCCAGCTTCGGATACTCGCCGAAGGGAATTGACCACTTGATGGTGCCGGCGTTGAGGTCGATCGCGTTGAGCGTGCCCCAGGGCGGCTTGATGCCAGGATACCCTTCGTGATCGAGGAAGATGTCGAAGAACGCGGTGCGATACGGCAGCATGTACGGCGTCGTGCCCACGAGCGCCGCTGAGTTGTCCTTGCCGGTGAGCAGGTAGTTCACGATGTCGTTCACGGCGCCGCCTTCGAGCGCGGTGCCGAAGGCCGGCATACGCCCGGTGCCTTCACGGATGATCGTGGCCAGCTGCTCTTTCGAGCGGCGCTTGGCGATGTCCATGAGCGTGGGGCCGGCGGCCGAACCCTGCAGCTTCTCGCCATGACAGCCAGCGCAATTCGCGGCGTACAATGACTTGTCGCTGCGCGGCACGAGCTTGAGCAGCCACGCCATTTCGTTGGAGTTCACATACAGCAGGCCGGTGGTCGGATCGAACGCTGGTCCGCCCCACTCGCCGCCGCCGTCTACACCGGGATACACAATGGTCCCGCGCGTGTTCGGCGCATCGTACGGGTGCGTCGTCTTGTACTCGTTGAAGATCTTGAGCGCCGCCGCGCGCGCAGCGGGTGTGCGATTGGTGAGATCGTTGCG
>CANJOX010000058.1 GCA_947475795.1 Gemmatimonadota bacterium | reverse complement strand
GTGGAACTCGACGCGATCGAGCCCCGCAACGGCGGTTCACTCGATCTGACCGACATCGCGTTGTGGACGCTGGACGAGATCGTCGTCGAACGCGCCGCTGGTGAGGTGCGCGTGTGGATGCGGACGTGGACCGTCGAGCGGACCACGCCATACACCCGCGCCGACATCTTCACCGGCGACCTGAACACGAACGCCTTTCGCGGTCTGTTCGCGCGCCGCTGGCGCAACGGGATGGTGCTGCAGCTCGGGGGCCAGCAGGTCGCTACCCAGAGTGGCCGCGTCAATGCCGTCACCGGCGCGTCGGGTTCCGGCGGTCGTGGCGACGGGTCGGTGCAGGGGTTCATGGCGCGGCTCGGCTGGTCGCGACGGAGGCTCAGCGTCGATCTCTTCGCCAATTCCGTGAGCCGTGAGCGTGATCCGCACAACGCGCGGGAAGGGTTTACCGACCTGCTGGCGTACACGGGCTCGCGTCGGGATGCCTACGTGCGTGTCGGGTATGGTGATACGCTGCAGGGGCTGTGGTCGCAGCTCATCGTCGGCGCGGTACGCACCCGGCTTGACGGCATCGGCATCGCAGGGAGCGGCGGCGACGCCATCGAGAGCGACACCGGTGAGGTGGCCGCGACGGACACCATCCGCGGCCGGACGCAGCAGGTACTGGCTGCCGGGTACCGCGGGCGCCGCTGGTCACTGTCCGTCACGGATCGCATGCGCGCCATCAACGGCGTGAACATTCATGCCCCGGCGCTGCGCGCCCGCTTAGGGGGCGCGCGGTATGCGATTGGCACCTTCGCCGAACAGAACGGAGTCGATTCCACGCAGCGCGTCGATCTGTTTGCGCGCGCCCAGCCCCTCTCGTGGCTCGTTCTCACCGCGGCACGAACGACCCGCAATCCGGATTCCGCCACCGACCGGGATCGCGGCGCCACCGTGCGCGCGGAGGCGGCGCTCCGGTATCGGCGGCTCTGGCTTGGCGGTGGCATTATCCGCGATGACGTCAGCCAGTTTCAGTCGCCGGTGATCATACGTACGGCCCCGACATTGTTGTCGGCGACGGCCGCGAGGGGTGTGCTCGCGTCGGCGGGCGGACAGCTGTACAAGGACGTGCGCCTTGACGTGCAGGCGATCCGCTGGGACGCCTCGCAGTACAATCGCGCGCAACTGCACGTGCGCACCGAGCTGGCCCTGATCAGTGACTGGCGTCGGCGGTTTCCGAAGGGGCAGTTCTCCATCAACCTCCGTCTCTGGCACGACGTGCGTGGTGGTATCCCGTTCTTCTACGGCGCGGAGGAGGGCACCGGCACGCCGGTGGTCCGCATTACCGAGGAGGCGCAGGTGATCACGGGGCTGCTGGAGCTGCGTATTCAGCAGGCCACGCTGTTCTACCAGTACCGCAACCTGACCGGCGGTTCGTACGAGCAGATCCGCGGTATCACCATGCCGCCGGCGGTGCAGATGTATGGCGTTCGCTGGGAGTTCTGGAATTGATGCGGTTGACGCACTCGGGCGGTCGCGTTTCATTGCGCGTCACATGATTCGATCGATGACGGGCTTCGGCCAGGCGGAGGGGACGGTCGGCACCGCGCGAGTGCTCGTCGAAGTGCGCACGGTGAACCACCGGTTTTTTTCCCCGAGTATCAAACTCCCCGGGGCGTTCGGACGCTGGGAGTCTGAGGTGCGCGAGGCGATGCGGCTGAAAGTCAGCCGGGGGCACGTGACGCTGTCCGTGCGCACGGAGCGCCTCGCCTCGCAGGCGGTGTCGATCGACGACGACCGTTTCGCTGCCGTCGTGGCGCAATTGCGGGCCTTGCACGACCAGCATGGGCTCTCGGGCGGCGTAGATCTGGCGACGGTGCTCCGCATGCCCGATGTCATGGCGGCCCCGCGCGAGGACGACGACACCGGCACGGTGCTCGAGCTTGTTCCGGTGTTGGAGCGAGCGCTCGATGCGCTGAATCGGGCCCGCCACGACGAAGGGGTGCGGCTGGTCGCGGTGTTGCAGGAGCGACTGGATCTGGTCGCCGCCGCGCTCCAGCGCATCGCCGCGAGGGCTCCCGAGCGCCTCGTGGCGCAGCGGGACCGGCTGCGCGCCGCGGTCCGTGAACTGGCCGAGGGGCTGGCGGTCGACGAAGTGCGACTCGCACAGGAGATTGCGATTCTGGCCGACCGGATGGATGTCAGCGAGGAACTGGATCGGTTCCGCTCGCACATCACCGCGTTCCACGGCGTGCTCGCCGGCGCGGACGGGGAGCCCGTGGGAAAACGGCTCGGTTTTCTGTTGCAGGAAATGCTCCGGGAGGCGAACACCACCGGCAGCAAGGCGGCCGACGCCGCCATTCTGCACGAGGTGGTGGGCGTGAAGGAGGAGCTGGAACGCATCCGCGAGCAGGTTGAGAATCTCGAATGAACCCCTTTTCGGTCATTCTGTCCGCCCCCTCGGGGGTCGGGAAAACCACGATCGCGCGTCGCGTGCTGGAGCGGCGGGCGGATGTGGGTTATTCTGTAAGCTGTACGACGAGAGCGCCCCGGGACGGCGAGGTGGACGGGCGCGATTATCGGTTTGTGACCCATCAGGCATTCCTCACGGCGCGCGATGCGGGCGAGTTTGCCGAGTGGGCCGAGGTACACGGGAATTATTACGGGACCCTGCGGTCCGAAGTGCGCCGGGTGCTGGATGCAGGGCAGCATGTGCTGATGGACATCGATGTGCAGGGGGCACGACAGTTCCACACGGCGTTCCCTGAGACCGTGCTGATCTTCGTGTTGCCGCCCTCCGGTGAGGTGCTCAAATCGCGGTTGTCGTCTCGGAAGAGCGAGACTCGCGAGCGGTTGCTGGTGCGGCTCCGAAACGCGCGCGCGGAACTCGGCGAGGTGGGACGGTATCATTACGTGGTGGTGAACGACGACCTTGAACGCGCGGTGGATCAGGTCAGCGCCATCATCGATGCCGAGGGACTCCGCCACGATCGCGTGCACGAAGTCGAGGCTCAGGTCGAGGCGCTCATTGCGCAGCTCGAAGAGGAAATTCACGTTTACAGCCAGGGCGACTGACGCATGCAGGTTTTCACTCCGTCCGACGTGTCCAAGCACGCGGCCAACAAGTATCTGAGCGTGCTGATCGCGGCCAAGTTCGCGCGCGTGCTCAACGAGTTCCCGCGCGACCGCTCGGCGCATGAGAAGAAGCTCACGACGCGCGCGCTCGAAGAGCTGGCGCACGGTGAGATCGAGTACCGCGTCGTGCCGCGTCGCCGGCCGGCCTGAGGTCACGCACCTCGCTGGACCCTCTGCCGCGCCGTGACGATCGTCCCGGCGCGGCAACTTTTCTCACCCCACCGCACCCACGACTGTCCCTGTGCGTCCCTTCGACCGTCAGCGCATTCTGCTCGGGGTCACCGGTGGCATCGCGTCCTACAAGGCCGCGTGGCTGGCGCGTCTGCTCACGCAGGCCGGTGCCGAAGTCGATGTCGTGCTTACGCGGGCGGCCGCCGAGTTCATCGGCGCGATCACCTTTGAAGCACTCACCGGCCGGCCGGTCCACACCGCCCTGATCGCGCCCGGGCACGCCCTCGATCACATCGCGCTGGCGCGCGCTGCGCAGCTGGTCGTGGTGGCGCCGGCCACGGCGGATTTTCTGGCGCGCGCCGTCGGCGGCCACGCCGACGACCTGCTCTCGGCCTGTCTTCTCGCCACCACTGCGCCGGTGCTGCTCGTGCCCGCGATGAACGACCGCATGTGGGCGCACGCGCAGGTCGTCCGGAATACCGAGGCTGCGCGCGGGATTGGGTATCACGTGCTCGATCCGGATGACGGGGCGCTGGCGGTGGGGGAGGGGAGCGGCCCCGGACGCATGCCGGAGCCCGAGACGATCGTGGCGCATTGCGCACGGCTGCTGGAGCCGCGGGCCGCGTTGGCGGGCCGTCGTGTGGTCGTCACGGCCGGTCCGACGCGCGAACCACTGGATCCGGTGCGCTTTCTTTCCAATCGCAGTAGCGGGAAGATGGGAGTCGCGCTCGCGGCGGCCGCGTGGCGGCGGGGCGCCGACGTGACGCTGATTGCCGGCCCGCTCGAAGTGCCGATTCCCCGCGACATTCCGGTCGTCCGCGTGGAAACCACGGCGCAGATGCAGGAGGCCGTGGCACAGGCACTGCCCGGAGCTGACGCGCTGATCATGGCCGCCGCCCCCGCAGATTTCACCGTTGCGGCACCCGCGACCGGCAAGCTGAAGAAGTCGCTCGCGCTCGATGCGCTCGCACTCACCGGGACGGCGGATGTGCTGCTGTCGACGCGAGCGCTGCGGTCGCCGTCCTGCGTTGTGGTGGGGTTCGCCCTCGAGACCGGCGACGCGCGGGCTGAGGCGGCGCGAAAGGTCGCCGCCAAGGGGCTGGACTTCATCGTGGCGAACGATGCGCTCGAGCAAGGGGCGGGTTTCGGTGTGGACACGAACCGCGTGACCATCATCTCGGCGGACGGACGCGAGGAGGCGCTGCCGTTGCTCAGCAAGGCTGCGGTCGCCGATCATGTGCTCGACCGCGTGGCGGACGTGTTCGGTGGACGCTAAGGAGCGCCTGCGTCGCTATCTCGAGCAGCGTCGCGAGCTCGGCGAATCGGAGCTCGTGCTCGACGGTCTCGCCGTTGACGATGTGCTGTCGTTGATCGGTGCGAAGTCTGTTGCGTCTCCCCGTGCTGCCGGCGGCGTACCGTCGGCGGGGGCGTCGCCGCGACCGAGGGCACCGCAGCGGTCGGATCGCGAGGTCGACGCGTCGGCGCCGCACGGTGAGGCGCCACCGTGGCCTGATGCCGGCCCCGGCATGGATGTCGCCCACACGGCCCCTTCGGCGCCAGCCACCCCGCCGCCGACACCGGAGGTGCGCTTCGACCGCGGTGCGTCGACCGACTGGCGTGAAGCGCTGCGTAATGCCGGTGCCGCACGCCCCGGCGAACCGGGCGCGACGGCACCCCGGGTATCGGCCCCGATTCCGTCGGCGGCGTCGTCCGCCGCGGCACCGGTCGCTGGGGACCTCGACCGGCTGCAAGGGCGGCCGACGGCTGACGTGGCACCCGCGGAGGCGACGCCGCGAGACCTGCCGGCGTGGCTGGTCGCGTTGGAACTCCCCGCGGGAATTGACGCGGCCCGCCTGACCGTGCCCGACGCCGCCCGGGACATCGCCTCGCTCCCGACCCTCGAGGAGTTGGCGCGCCATGTCTCCGGCTGCCGCCGATGTGCCTTGCACGCAACGGCCAAGCACCCCGTGCCGGGCGAGGGCAACGTCTCGGCGGAGCTGCTCTGCGTGGGAGAGACACCCGGTGTCGGCGAGGACGAGTCGGGTCGGCCGTTCGTCGGGGAGGCGGGAGAGTTGTTCACGAAGATTCTCGGCGCGATTCAGCTGTCGCGCGAGGACGTCTTCCTCTGCAACGTCCTGAAGCACCGTCCACCGGGAAATCGCGACCCCTTGCCCGAGGAGGTCGCCGCCTGTCAGCCGTATCTGGTGCGCCAGATCGAGCTCGTGCGTCCCCGCGTGATTCTGGCGCTCGGACGTGTGGCGGCGCAGACGCTGCTGCAAACCTCGACCGGTATCGGTGCGCTGCGCGGGCGTGTGCACCGTATTCACGGGATTCCGCTTATCGTCACGTATCACCCCGCAGCGCTGCTGCGCAACGAAGCGTGGAAGCGCCCCACGTGGGAGGATGTCAAGCTCGCCCGCCGCATTCTCGACGCGTCGCGTGCCGCTCACGCGGACCAACCCGGATCATGACCAGCCTCGCCGTTTCGAATGCCGCTGTGCCCGCCGTGCGTGACCCGTTCAAGGAGCGACGTCCGCCTTGGTCCGAGGAAGCGGAGCAGGCCGTGCTGGGCGCCATGTTGCTCGACGCAGACGCCATCATGCGTGCCGCCGAGCATGTGGATGACACGATGTTCTACCGCGAGGGACATCGGCGGCTGTTCCGTGCGATGATCTCGATCACCGAGCGTGGCAGTGTGGTCGATCCGCTCACGCTCGCGGATGAGCTCGAACGGCGCGGGGAGCTGGAACACGCCGGCGGTCGCGAGTACCTCGGGTTCCTGCTGGATGCGGTGCCCACGGTCGCGAATGTGGAGTACCACGCCCGGATCGTGAAGGAGCGAGCGTTGCTGCGGCGCCTGATCGAAGTCTCCACCGAGATTGTGTCGGAGGCCTTCGAAGGGCGCCTGCCGGCGTCGGATCTGCTCGATTCGGCGGAAACCCGCATTTTCTCGCTGGGGCAGTCGAAGGAGCGGACCGGGTTCTCGCGCATCAAGGAGTTGCTGTGGCCGGCCATGGAGAAGCTGGAGCTGCTCGCCCAGCGCGAGGCGGCGATCACCGGGGTTCCAAGCGGTTTCAACGAGCTCGATTTCATGACGTCCGGTTTCCAGCCGGCGGACCTCGTGATCGTTGCCGCACGCCCGTCGATGGGCAAGACAGCGTTCACGCTGAACATCGCGCAGCACGCGGCCATCACGGCCAAGGTGCCGGTCGCGTTCTTCTCGCTCGAAATGAGCAAGGAGTCGCTTGTGCAGCGTATGCTCGCCTCCGAAGCGTTGATCGATGCGCAGGCGCTGCGTAAAGGTGGTCGGGCTCTCGACGAATCGATGCCACGTCTGGCGCAGGCCGCCGGTATCCTGAGCCATGCGCCCATCTTCATCGACGACACCCCCGGCATCAGCATTCTGGAGATGCGCGCCAAGGCGCGCCGGCTCAAGGCGGACCACGACCTGGGGCTCATCATTGTCGACTACCTGCAGCTCATGACCGGGCCCGCCGGTGTCGAGAACCGTCAGCAGGAAGTCTCGCAGATTTCCCGTGGCCTCAAAGCCCTCGCGAAAGAGCTCGGCGTGCCGGTCGTCGCACTCTCCCAGCTCTCGCGTGCGCCGGAACAACGGACCGGCGACGACAAGGGCCGTCCGCAGCTCTCCGACCTGCGTGAATCAGGCGCCATCGAGCAGGACGCCGACGTGATCATGTTCATCTTCCGGCAGGAAGTGTACGCCGAACGTGATGAGAACGGCCGCTTGAAGGATCCCGATCTCGAAGGCAAGGCGGAGATCATTATCGGCAAACAGCGTAACGGCCCCATCGGCAGTGCGCGCCTGTACTTCCACAAGCAGTACACCCGGTTCGACAACTTCTCGGCGCGTCAGGCCCCGAATGACTACGGCGGGGGGAGGCCGGATTTCGGCGGGCCGAAGCTGGTGAAGGGGCCCGACGATTTCGGTGGCACCCCATTCTGACGACCGCATGATGGCCAAGGCCAAGACCGTGTACCGCTGTGCCGAATGCGGGGCAGAGAGTCCAAAGTGGGCGGGGCGCTGCGAGGGGTGCGGCGCGTGGAATACGCTCGGCGAGGAGATCGTGTCTGCCGTGCCCACCAGCAAGCGTACGGCGGCGCGCAGCGTGGCCGGTGTGGCCGGCAGCACGGTCATGCTGGGCCGCGTGACCGCCGCGGATACCCCGCGCTGGACGACGCACCTGAACGAGTTCGATTTCGTGCTCGGTGGCGGCATCGTACCCGGCAGCATGGTGCTCGTGGGCGGTGAACCCGGCATCGGCAAGAGCACGCTGTTGCTCCAGGTCGCGGCGCGGCTCGAAGCGGCCGGACTGGCCACGTTGTACGTGTCCGGTGAGGAGAGTGCGCTGCAGGTGCGGCTCCGTGCCGATCGCCTCGCTGAAGATGCGTCGTCGGTGTCGCTGCTCACGGAGACCTCGCTCGAAACCATCCTCGCCACCGCGGCGCAGCCCGCCGCCGACGGTCGTCGGATCAGCGTGCTCATCGTGGACTCAATCCAGACGGTGCACACCGAACTGCTCGAGGGCGCCCCCGGCAATGTGGGGCAGGTACGCGAGTGCGCGGCGCGCCTGATGCGCTTCGCGAAAGATTCTGGCACGGCGGTGTTCGTGATCGGCCACGTGACGAAAGGTGGCGGGATCGCCGGTCCAAAGACCCTCGAGCACATCGTGGACACCGTGCTGTACTTCGAGGGCGACGGCACACTCGATCATCGCGTGTTGCGCGCCACCAAGAACCGCTTCGGGTCCGTGGACGAGATCGGCGTGTTCCGCATGGTCGAGACGGGGCTTATTCCCGTCGAGAATCCGTCGGCGCTGTTTCTGGGCGATCGGCGGGACGTGGCCAGCGGGAGCGCGGTGTGTGCGCTCATGGAAGGGACGCGCCCCGTGCTAGTCGAGGTGCAGGCCTTGGCCGCGCGGGCCGGTTTCGGGACGCCGCAGCGCGTGGCCAACGGCCTGGATACTCAGCGATTGGCGCTGCTGCTGGCCGTGCTCGACAAGCGCGGCGGCTTCTCGTGCGCCCAGCTCGACGTGTTCTGCAACGTCGTCGGCGGCATGCGCGTACGCGAGCCCAGTGTCGACCTCGCGATTGTCGCCGCGATCGCGTCGAGCGTGGTCGACAAGCCCCTGCCGGCGCAGGCGATCTTCCTCGGCGAAGTTGGCCTGGGCGGTGAAGTGCGTCCCGTGTCGCAGGTGGAGCGGCGACTGGCCGAAGCCGCCAAGCTCGGCATGACGCGCGCGTATCTCTCGGACCGGGCCATACCGCGCAAGGTGTCCGGCGATATCGTCCTGGTCGGCGTGCGCACCCTCAACGATGTCCTTCAAAAAACCGTCGGCGCGGACGCGAAATGACTGACGCACCAGTACCCCCGCGGCGTGTGATACCCCCGCCGGTCGTCGCCTCCCGGACCGACGAGTCGCAGCCAACGACCGGTGTCACGCGCGACGTGGGCGTCGTCATCGTGGCCGGTGGATCCGGGTCGCGGTCAGGGAGTACGGAACTCAAACAGTTCCGGTGGATTGCCGGCAAGCCGGCCCTCCTCCACAGCGTGCAAGCCTTCATGGCGCGTCCCGATGTGGCCTTGGTCGTGGTCGTCCTGCCGAAAGCCTACGCGGCCGATCCGCCGCCCTGGCTGTTTCAGTGCGATGTCGATCGGCTGCTTGTCTCAGTCGGCGGGCGGGAACGGCACGAGAGTGTCGTGAACGGACTTGAGGATCTCCCCGAATCGGTGGCGATCGCGGTCGTGCACGATGCGGCGCGACCGCTCGTCACCGACGCGACCATCGACCGTGTGATCACCGAGGCGCGCAAGGGACACGGGGCCATCGCCGCGTTGCCTGTTGTGGACACGCTCAAGGAAGTCGATGCCGACGGTCGCATCGTGCGGACGGTGGACCGTACGGGCTTGTGGCGCGCGCAGACGCCCCAGGCGTTTCCCCGGCTCATGCTCGAACAGGCGCACATCGCGGCGCGGCGTGACGGGATCGGCGCAACGGACGATGCCGGCCTGCTGGAGCGGCTCGGCCTGCCGGTGGTTGTGGTGAGGGGGAGCGAGCGGGGGATGAAGATCACGGACGAAACAGACTTCGCGCGTGCCGATGCCCTCAGCCTCCTGCCGGAGTAGCGGCTGGTCGTCATGCGTCCTGACGCGCTCACTGTCCCCTTCTGGTCGCCGGTCGAGGTGGAGGCCGCGCTGCGCGAGGCGCTCGGTCACCTGTCGGCGCGGCGCGTGCTCGCCTATCCCACCGAGACGGTGTACGGGTTTGGCACCGCGGTCGACCACGAGTCCGTCGAGGCACTCGTCCGACTGAAGGGGCGTCCGCCGGGAAAGCCGTTCCTGCTGCTGATCAACGATCCGGCGCAGATCGGCCGGCTCGGGTTGATCATGCCGACGTACGCGTCTGACCTGGCCGCGCGCTTCTGGCCCGGTCCGCTCACCCTCGTCCTCCCGGGCGGTGACCATCGCGTGCCTGGGCGCTTGCGCGGACCGGAAGGGGGCGTGGCGGTGCGCTGGACGCCGCACCCCGGGCTGCAACGTCTGCTCGCGGCATACGGCGACCCGATCACCAGCACGAGTGCCAACCGCCCCGGGGTACCGCCGGCGATGACCGCGGAAGAAATTGTCTCGCAGTGGCCTGAGGCGATTCACAGCGGGCTGTTGCACGTGCTCGACGGCGGTCGCTTGGCGCCGTCGCGCTCATCTACTGTGGTGGATTGCACGGGTCGGCGTCCCCGGGTGATCCGCCCCGGTGTCCTGACGGCGGTCCAGCTGCGCGAATGCGTGCCGGGCCTGCTCGGCGACACCTGACAACGACGAGGCCCGCGCTCCGTATGCACCTGCTCTTCGTCTGCACCGGCAATACCTGTCGGAGTCCGCTCGCGGAAGCCATCGCGCGGCGCCTGATCGACGACCGTGCCGTGGCCGACCTCACGGTCGGCAGCGCCGGGACGAGCGCGTGGCCCGACGCACCGGCATCGGACGGGGCGATGCTCGTCGCGCTCGAACATGGCATCGACATCGGTGAGCATCGCGCGCGTGCGCTGGGCAGCGATCTGGTTGCGGGAGCGCAGCTGATCCTCGTCATGGGGCCGCATCATCTCGACCGCGTCGAGGCCCTTGGCGGCAGCGGTCGTTCGTGGCTGCTCACCGAATTTGCTGGCGGCGCGCCCCGCCCGGTGAGTGATCCCTTCGGAGGAGACCTCGCGGTGTATCGTGCGACCTACGCCGAGCTGGAGCAGGAGATCCGCGCGATCCTTGACCGCGTTGTGGCTGAGCGTGGACGACCGGCCCCCTGACGGCCACGTGGGTGCCGCGCCGGCTCCGGATCGCGCCAGCGCGCCGCCGTCCGCGCTGGTGATCATCGGGCAGCCGGTGGCGCACTCCCTCTCTCCGATCTTTCAGAACGCCGCGCTCGATCACATCGGGAGTGCGGTGCGCTATGGGCGGCAAGAACTCGCGGCAGAGCAGGTCCCGGCGTTCCTCGCGGCGTGCGCCAGTGAGCGTGTGGCCGGCAACATCACGCTGCCCCACAAGGAGCTTGCCATGGGCTGCGTGCAGTGGACGACGGCCGTCGCCCGGCGCGTCGGTGCCGTGAATACGTTCTGGACGGAACGGGGGACGCTGGTAGGCCACAACACGGACGTGGCCGGCGCCGCAGCGGTGCTCCGCGCGCTGATCGGTAGCGCGCCGGCAGTGTGGTCTGAGCTCCCCGTCGTCATGTTCGGCGCCGGCGGGTCGGCGGCCGCCACGCTGATTGCCTTGCAGGACGCTGGCGCCCGCGCCATCACGATCGTGGCCCGTACACCCTCCCGGGCGGCGGCGTTGCTAGAGCGCCTGGGGGTCGACGCGCGCGTGGTGGCGGAACATGAGGCGGCGGGGGCGCTGCAGGACGCGCGTCTCGTCATCAATGCCACGCCGGTTGGGTTGCGGGACGACGACTGGCCGGTCGAGATCGGCCTGTTGCCTCCGCGTGCGGCCGTGTTCGACCTGGTGTACCGCCGCGGTGAGACGCCGTGGGTGCGCGCGTGCCGCGCCGCCGGGCATCGGGCGGAAGACGGCTTGCGCATGCTGGTGGAGCAGGGCGCCGCGGCGTTTGAATGCTGGTTCGGCGTGCCGGCTCCGCGTCACGCAATGTGGGACGCGCTCGGGATCCGTCCGGTGGCGCACCCCGATCCCGTGTGATGCGCGTCGGGCCCGTGGTCTCGCGTACCGGCGCCCTGTTTCGGGGGATGGCGCGCGGCGCGATCGAATTGCTGATGCCCTCGGCCTGCGCGGTGTGTCGCGGGCCGCATCGCATTGAGGCGGGTGGGGTGGTGTGCGGGCTGTGCCTCGCCCGGCTGGCGCCGTTGCCGTGGCCGCAGTGCCAGCGCTGTGGCCAGCCGCGGCTCTCACTCTCCGTTCCGCTGCCGCCGGAGAGCGAGCCCTCCGGTGGGCTTCCGCCCTGCCGCTGGTGTCCGCGGCTGCTGCCAAGCATCCGTGCGGTACGCTCGGTGTGCCGGATGGACGAAGGGACGGGCACCGCCCTCGTGCACGCCCTCAAGTACGACGGCTGGCACGCCGCCGCGCAGCCGATGGCGGCGCGCATGGCACGGCTGGACTGGCCGGACGACGTGCGCCGTGAGCGCACCGCGCTCGTCCCGGTGCCGCTGTCTCGCGACCGCTACCGCACGCGGGGCTACAACCAGGCGGAGCAGCTTGCCGTCGCGCTCGGGGCGGCATGGCAGCTGCCGGTCTGGAACGACGTGCTCATGCGTCGGCGCGACACGTCGTCGCAGGTGCGGTTGACACCGTCCGAGAGGGTGACCAACGTTGCCGGTGCGTTCGTGTCGCCGGCTGGCGCGCG
>CANJOX010000057.1 GCA_947475795.1 Gemmatimonadota bacterium | reverse complement strand
GCGATCAGGTCGGGGAGGTCGCCGGGCGACCGCACGTAGACCAGCGTCTCGTAGAAGTCGCCGGCCATGGACACGGCCGCGCCGTCGATCTGGAGCACCTCGATCATGCCGCCGCCGGTGGAGATGGCGATCAGCGTGCGCGTCTCCCGCGCGTTGTGCAGCGTGAGCTGGTACGTGTTGGGATGCGTGGCGCCGATCGGACGAATGTCGATCGTGGTGGTGAGCCCGGCCTCGGCGAGTCCCTGCAGGTAGCCGGGGAGGCGCTCGTCGTCGGCCTCCCAGCCGAGGAAGCCGCCGAAGAGCCCCATGTCGGAGCCCTGTCCCTTGTGCGTGGTGGCGAGCGAGCCGTTGGGGTCGTATTCGACGGCGGCGCTGGTGATCTCGCCGTCCATGAGGTCGCGGCAGATCCGGCCGATGCGCAGCGATGCGGCGCAGTGCGAGCTGGAGGGACCCCGCATCACGGGGCCGATGACGTCGTTGAAGATGCTGGGATACGTGGTCATCGCGCGGGTTCGGGAGGGGGAGATCGCCGCGAGTATATCGCGCGGTAGCCGACGGCGCGAGCATCGGGCAGGGTGGCGTCGTACGACTGACACGTGTCCTACGTCCGCGACGGCTCACGGCGGTGGTCCGTTCCGGCGAGAGCCGTACGCGCGAGGCGCCCCGACGTGCGCGTCGTGTGCCGAACTGAGGCGCCGGCGCCTCATCTGTACGGCGCGTGCCACGCCGCCCGGGCTGGGCTGGGAGCGGTGCGAAATACGCAACCCATTGTTTGACCTATGCTTACGGATTCTGCGCCACCCTCCCAAGCCGCGGGGCGTACTGGCGCAACTCTTGCGCTAGGGGAAACGGACCACCGTGCGCGACGGGCTCCCGGTGCCGGGGCCCTGCATCCCTTCCAACGGAGTTTGCCTTGATTCGGAACCGTTTCGCCGTGTTCGCCACCGCGCTGTCACTGGCCTTGCCGATGACCACGGCCCACGCACAGACGCCGAATTTCCAGGGTCGGAATGCGCTGAATCAGGCGGACGCCACCTGCACGGCGGACGGCGATGGCGGATCGACGAGATGCGTGTCGTACTACCACGCCGCACAAAATATTACGATCCTGAATAACTGGGGTCTCGGCTCTGGGGACTTCGACCCAACTGGAAGCGCAGGGTCGGCGCAACTCATCGCAGAGGATGCTGGCTTGGCGGCCACGGGTCTGACTGGTTGGACTCTGCCGTCTACTGCCATGTTCACTTCGATTTTCAGTGCCGTAGGTGGCACGCCGCTTGGCCTTGACAATCAGTTTTACGATGCCTCCCTTTCCCGCGCCACGTGGTGGTGGACGGCGGATACGTTCACTCCATACAGTAATAGTTTTGCTACTTATCGTCGCGTTGCCCGGAACCTCAATGGGACGCTCGATTTTGGATCCGTCCCGTATCTCCGCTTGACGGGGGAATTATTCAATTACATTGGCGCCCGACCGGTGGCCGTATTCACCGGCGATGTGCTCGTCCCCGTCGAACCACCCGTCACCACCGTCCCTGAGCCGTCCACCTACGCCCTGATGGCCGCCGGCCTCGCCGCCCTGGGCTTGGTGTCCCGTCGCCGCGCGCTGGTGGCGTAAGCACAACGCGCTACAGCGGCTCGCTCCGCCTTCGCGCCTCTCAACGCCTCCGCACCTGCGGGGGCGTTGTCGTGTCCGGCACAGCATCCCGCCGCACGTGGGCACGGGCGATGGGGAACGCCCGACTGCCGCGTGACGCGCGCGTCGCCCACCACGCAGCCGCCGCGTCCGTCGTCGTTCCCGGCCGCCGGCCTCGCGCCTCTCCATGCGGCGCGCCCAGGCACCGCGCGATGCCGAACTGAGGCGCCGGCGCCTCATCTGTACGGCGCGTGCCACGCCGCCCGGGCCGGACCGGGCGGCGATGCGAAATACGCAACCCATTGTTTGACATATACTTAATGGTTCTGCGCCTCCCCCCCCAACCGGCGGGGCGTACTGGCGCAACTCTTGCGCTAGGGGAAACGGACCACCGTGCGCTACGGGCTCCCGATGCTGGGGCTCTGCATCCTTTCAACGTCATTTACCATGATTCGGAACCGCTTCGCCGTTCTTGCCACCGCGCTGTCACTGGCCCTGCCGATGGCCGCGGCGCACGCGCAAACGCTGGCCCTGCCGACGGCCACCTGGACGTTCGATGACGTCGCCGACAGCGCCCTATTCTCGGGTGCAATTAGTCAAGAGAAGGGTGGGATTACGGCGACATTCATTCCTAGAATTGGGAGATTTGACAACGAGGAGGGCTTTCTCAGTCCCTTTTCGAACAACATCTCAGGTAACTTCTTGTTCGGAGAGTACTTAACCCTCGTGTTCTTTTCGAAGCCGGTGACGAGCGTCAGTTTTAACTGGGGTGCGCTGGGACTGAATTCTGACAGCTACTTCACGCTGATCACGGGCCTTGGGCTGGACGACGAGCCCAGCGATCTAGCTTTCGTCGAATTCTCCCCCAGCTCGAGCGGTGCCTTCGATGGTGGCTTTTGGAGCGAGGGCTTCGCGTCCTACAGCCGCAGCGATTTCGATGTGATGGGATTCTGCTCGTTTGATGGCGAAGGTTGCAGAGAAGACGTTATTTTCCTTCTTGACAATCTGTCGGTGTCCACCTCCACCGTCCCCGAGCCGTCCACCTACGCCCTGATGGCCGCCGGCCTCGCCGCCTTGGGCGCCGTGTCCCGCCGTCGTCGCCGCGCGCTGGTGGCGTAAGTACAACACGCGGCGGCGGCTTGGTCCGCCTTCGCGCATCGCCACGCCTCCGCACCTGCGGGGGCGTTGTCGTGTCCGGCGGCGCCGGCCGCCCGTTCCAGTACGCCGTCTCGTACTCAAACGGATTGCTCCCGCGTGCGTCGAGGATGTCGATCACGCCCTGCGTGGGCTACGGGTCGCCCAGCGCCGCGGCCAGATCACCCCTGTCCCGCACGGCGCGGTGCCTGCCGTGTTGAACGGCGGCGCCTGCTCTCATCGCGTGCCACCAGACGGCGGTGAGGAGTCGCGGGCGCCGACTTAGGGTACCACAGCGGTCGTGGTTCGGCCTCGTAACGGCGATCTAACGGGTGTCGGAATACGATGGGACTGTGTTCTCTCTCCCGTCTTCCGGCCGGTCCACCATGCCCCTTGCTCCTCGTGTACTGCAGGCTCGCACGTCCTCGCCGCGGCGCCGCCGCGTTCGTCCCCGCTGGCGCGCGGTGGGGATGTCGGCACTCGTGCTGCTGACGGCCGGCATTTGCCCGAACTCGGACCGCCCCGCGCCGACGGCGCCCACCGCGCCGTCGATCGCGACCGTGAGCCTGTCGCCGGCCGACACCACGGTCGCCGTCAACGCGTCCATCCCGTACACCGCTACCGTACGGGATACGAAAGGGGCCGTGCTGTCGGGGGTCAGCTTGAACTGGCTCAGCATCGATCCCACGGTGGCGACCGTCTCCGCCTCGGGCAGTGTGCGCGCCGTCGCGCCCGGGACGACCACGATCACCGCCTCCAACGGGGACCGCTTGGGGGCCGCCGTCATTCGCGTCCGGGTACCGGTCGCCACCGTGACCGTCACGCGGCCGATTGCACAGCTCACACTGGATGCCACGGCGCAGTTCGTGGCGACGCTCCGCGATGCGAACGGCAACACGCTGTCCAATCGTGTCGTCAGCTGGACGAGCGCCGATGCGCGCATCGCGAGTGTGAGTGCGAGTGGCGTCGTGACCGCGCTGGGGCCCGGCACCACCACGATCACGGCCACCAGCGAAGGCAAGACCGGATCGGCGCAAATTTCGGTCGATTATTCCACGCTCCCCGTCGCGAGCATCTCGTTCGCGGTGACGACGCTCCGCGTGCAGGCCTTGCAGTTTGCGCCGCTCGAGGTGCGACTGCTGGATATTAACGGACGACGAATCGCCACGGCGGTCGCCACCATCACGTCGGGGAACACGAGCGTTGCCCTGGGCGATGCCGACGCCGGGGGGCCGTCTCGCCTCGTGTGGGGCGTTGCGCCGGGCACCACCACGCTGACCGTCACGTCGCAGAACCGCACAGCCACGCTGCCGGTGGTGGTCAGCGCGGATCCGCCCGCCGTGACGGGCAACACGCTCGCCACCGGGTGGTTTCACAGCTGCGCGATTGCGACCACCAATGAGGCATGGTGCTGGGGACAAAATGCCGGTCAGCTGGGGACCGGTACGTTCACGAACGCGTTTGTCCCCACGGCGGTGGCCGGCGGCCTGTCCTTCGCCAGCATTACCGCCGGCCGCCTCCACACCTGCGGTCTCACCGCCACGGGCAGTGCGTATTGCTGGGGCGACAACGGCGTCGGCCAGCTCGGCCGCGCCACCACCACCAGCGTGAGCAACGTGCCCTTGCTCGTGCCCGGCGTCCCCGCCCTGTATCGCCTCGCCGCCGGGGCGAATTACACGTGCGGGCTCGCGGTCGACGGGACGGCGTATTGCTGGGGGGACAACACCAGTGGGCAACTCGGCGACAACTCGCTGATCCCCCGCAGTGCGCCGACCCTCGTGTCTGGCAACTTGCGATGGGTCGACATCGCGGCCGGCATCGGCACGAGCTGCGGCATTACCCGCACCGGTGCGGCATACTGCTGGGGGGACAACAGCGCGGGGCAGCTTGGCGATGGCACCACGACGCGACGCCTCGTCCCGACCGCTGTGACTTCCGCCTTCAGCGGGCTGCGGTACGCGCGCATCTTCAATAACGGCAGCACCACCTGTGCGTCGGAACTATCGAAGGTCCGCATCTTCTGCTGGGGCTATGCGGCACTCCCCAACGATGGACCGACGTTCGCTCGCCTTACCCCCACGATCCACAACGGATTCGCCGGCCGAGGCGTCCTCGTGGCGATGGGCGCTGGCACGTCATGCACCGTGGGCGTGAGCACGCAGATTTTCTGTTGGGGGGCCACCGCGCTGCGCGACTTCGGCGCTGCCAACCGCAGCGTCTCCGGCGACGAGTCATCGCCGACGCTTGGCCTAAGCTTCGCGAGCCTCGCCCTCAGTCCGCAGCACGGTTGCGTGCTGTCGGTGTTCGGTATCGTGAGCTGCTGGGGGCAGGGCTCGCAAGGGCAGCTCGGCAACGGGAGTACCAGCTCCGTCAGCGGTGCCATTCGCCCGGTGACCAGTGCCCTGGTCTTCCGCCACCCCTTTGGCGTCGGCTGGCCGTTCTGAGCGTCGGCACTTTGCCGACGCATAGCCAAGCGATTGATCACCGGAGTGTGTCGAGCACGCCGCTATCCGCCCGATCCGCCTTGCGGCGGCGGAGCTGGTGCCGCGCGGCGCCTGGCTCGCGCTTCGCACGGCCGGCGGTGAGCTCCCCTGTGAGGTGGCCCGTCGTGTGGGGCACGAGCGCGTGGCGCGCGCCCTCACGCCGCCCACGCACTGGGAGATTCCCCGGCACCACGTTCGTGCGATGGAACTGTACCTGCACGCGGTGATGCGGGTACGCGCCGACGAGCTCATACAGGCAGGCCGCCGGGCTTCGGCTGCCGCCGGTCGAGCCGCTGACCGGCATGCGCGTCCCCAACATGTGGTTCCCAATCCCGGGGATGTACGGGGGATTCAAGCGCGAACTGCTGCGCGACGGTGAGCACGCCATGCTGCAAGCCGACCGTTGGTGCCGCGTGGCGAGTGGGTACGAGGAGCGGCACCTCATCTCGGCGCGGGGCGTGGTCATGCAGGACGACACGTTCGCGGCGCCGGCGCTCTGATCACCCGCCAGCGTGCCTCATCGAGGAGCGAGTCACGGTCTTCTGCAGTGGATGTTGCGGAGGGAGGCGGGCGTTCTCCAATTCGCGAGAATCGTGCCGCCTCGCCCGCCGTGTCGCGTTCGTTCGCGATCCGTCGATAAGTGCTTGTATGGGAATGAGATATGACCTCTACCCCGGGTGGAACGCCTTCATCATCGCTCGCTTCGACACCGGCACGGGCTCGTCGCGGCCGCCGCCCGCACCGCTGGCGCCGCACGCGGCACGCTGCGATAGTCACCCTGATCGCGTCGTGCCGCCCGCGCCCCACGCGCGGGCCGGCCGACGGCCCCCCTCCGCGCAGCGTCCAGGCACACCGTATGCAATCGCACTTCATCGGCGGCGAATGGGTCGCGTCCAGCACCGGACAGACCCTCCCCGTTCTCGACCCCAGCACGGGGCTGGCTTTCGACGAGATCGCCCGCGGCACCGCGGCTGACGTGGATCGCGCCGTCGCCGCCGCCCGCGCCGCCCTCGACGGCCCGTGGGGCCGCATGACCGCCACCGAACGCGGTCGCATTCTGTCCAAGATGTCCGAGCTGATTCTGGCGCGGCACGAAGAGCTGTCGCTGCTGGAGGCCCGCGACACGGGCAAGCCCATGAGCCAGGCGCGCAACGACATCACCGTGGCCGCGCGCTACTGCGAGTACTACGGCGGTGCCGCCGACAAGCTGCACGGCGAGCAGATCCCGTACCTCAACGACTTCCACGTCGTGGTGCTGCACGAGCCCTACGGCGTGACGGCGCACATCCTGCCGTGGAACTACCCGGCGCAGATGTTCGGGCGCTCGGTGGTGCCGGCGCTGGCGGTGGGCAACGCCACGGTGCTCAAGCCGTCGGAAGATGCGTGCCTCACGCCGCTGGCGTTCTGCCGCATTGCTGCCGAAGCCGGACTGCCGGCCGGCGCGCTCAATGTGGTCACGGGGCTGGGCGAAGAGGCCGGGCACGCGCTCACGCACCACGGCGATATCAACTTCATCAGCTTCACCGGCAGCCCCGAAGTGGGCACGATGGTGCAGAAGGCCGGCGCCGAGCGCACGCTCAAGGTGGTGCTGGAGCTGGGTGGCAAGAGCCCGCAAATCGTGTTCGACGACGCGAACCTCGAGCGCGCCGCGACGTTCGTGATCAAGGCGATCACGCAGAACGCCGGGCAGACCTGTTCGGCCGGCAGCCGCCTGATGGTGCAGCGCGGGGCGCACGACCGCTTCGTGGCCATGGTGGTGGAGAAGTTCAGGCAGTCGGCGGCGGGCACGCCCGCGATGGATCGCGACTGCGGCCCGCTCATCAACGCCGCGCAGCAGCGCCGCGTGCAGGGGTATGTGGACCGCGCCATCGCCAGCGGGATTCCGTTGCTGGCGCAGGGCGTGGTGGCCGAGGGGGTGCCGGAAGGCGGGTTCTATATGCCGCCGACGCTGTTCGGCCCTGTGCCGCGCGATCACGCGCTGGCGTGCGAGGAAGTGTTCGGCCCGGTGCTGGCCATCATCCCGTTTGACGACGAAGAAGACGCGGTGCGCCTGGCCAACGCCACAGACTTCGGCCTCATTGCCGGCATCTGGACCGCCGACGGCGGTCGCCAGATTCGCATGGCGCGCCGCATGAAGTGCGGGCAGGTGTATCTCAACGGTTACGGCGCGGGCGGCGGCGTGGAGCTCCCCTTTGGCGGCGTGAAGAAGAGCGGTCACGGTCGTGAAAAGGGATTCATGGCGATGGAAGAATTCTGCACCGTGAAGACGGTGGTGCAGTACTACGGGTCGTGAACGAGCTGGAGGCCCTGCGCGACTGGATCGGTCGCGAGGACACCCAGCACGACATCATCACGGCCGCGCCGGTCACTGCGCTGGCCGCCACGCTCGATCACGACCCGCACCCGGTGCCCGACGGCAGCGCACTGCCGCCGCTCTGGCACTGGTTGTATTTCACCCCGCGCCCACGGGCCAGCGCCGTGGGCCCCGATGGGCACGCGCGGCGCGGCGGCTTTCTGCCGCCGGTGCCGCTGCCGCGCCGCATGTGGGCGGGCGGTCGCCTGGTCTTTCACGCGCCGCTGCGCGTGGGCGATGCGGTCACGCGCACGTCGCGCATCGCGTCGGTGGACATCAAGCACGGGCGCAGCGGCCCGCTGGTGTTCGTGACGGTGCAGCACGAGCTGCATACCGCGCGCGGCCTCGCCATCAGCGAGGCGCACGACATCGTGTACCGCGATGCACCGACGCCGGGAGCCCCGCCTCCGGGTGCGCCGGCTCCGGCGCCCATCGCGGCGCCCCACGACGCCGCGTTTTCGCGCGACGTGGTACCCGATCCGGTGCTGCTCTTCCGCTACAGCGCGCTCACGTTCAACGGCCATCGCATTCACTACGACCGGCCGTACGCCGTGCAGGAGGAGGGATATCCCGGCCTCGTGGTCCACGGCCCGCTCATCGCCACGCTGCTGCTGGATCTGCTGCAGCAGGAGATGCGCCGGCACGAACGCGCGGACGCTGCACCCGCCGTCGTTACCCGCTTCAGCTTCAAGGCGCTGCGGCCACTGTGTGATATCCATCCCTTTGCCATCGGCGGGCGGATCAGTCACGACCGCGATGGCGACACACCCGGCACGGTGCAGCTCTGGGCGCGCGATCACGAGGGCTGGCTGGCCATGCAGGCCACCGCCGACATCGCATGAGCCGCGCCCGTCCCATCCACACCACTGCGTGACCCCAACGCCCCGATGAGCCACGATACGCCGCCGTACGCCGACATCCGCGACGCCATCCGCGCGCTGTGCGCCAAGTTCCCCGATTCGTATCATCGCGCGGTGGACGCCGAGCGCGCGTATCCGGAAGCGTTCGTGAATGCGCTCACGGAAGCGGGCTGGCTCGCCGCGCTCATTCCCACCGAATACGGCGGCGCGGGGCTGGGGCTGGCCGAGGCGTCGGTGATTCTGGAAGAGATCAACCGGTGCGGCGGCAACTCGGGCGCCTGTCACGGGCAGATGTACAACATGGGCACACTGCTGCGGCACGGCAGCGCGGCGCAGAAGGAGCGCTATCTCCCCCAGATCGCCAGCGGGGCGCTGCGGCTGCAGAGCATGGGCGTGACCGAGCCCACCACCGGCACCGACACCACGAAGATCGTCACCACCGCCGTGCGCGATGGGGATCGCTATCTCGTGAACGGGCAGAAGGTGTGGATCTCACGCGTGCAGCACAGCGATCTCATGATCCTGCTGGCGCGCACCACACCGTTGGCTGACGTGAAGAAAAAGAGCGAGGGGATGTCCATCTTCCTCGTGGACATCCGCTCGGCCATCGGCAACGGCATGACGGTGAAGCCGATCCCTAACATGGTTAACCACGAGACGGCCGAGCTGTTTTTCGAGCACCTCGAGATCCCGGCCGAAAATCTCATCGGCGAAGAAGGGCAGGGGTTCAAGTACATCCTGGATGGTCTCAACGCCGAGCGCGCGCTGATTGCGGCCGAGTGCATCGGCGATGGCCGGTGGTTTATCGATCGGGTGACGGCGTATACCAAAGAGCGCATCGTGTTCGGCCGGCCCATCGGACAGAACCAGGGCGTGCAGTTTCCCATCGCCGAAGCGCACATCGAAATCGAAGCGGCCGACCTGATGCGCTGGGAAGCGTGCCGTCTGTTCGACGCGCACCAACCGTGCGGGGCGCAGGCCAATATGGCCAAGTATCTCGCGGCCAAGGCCAGCTGGGAAGCGGCCAACGCGTGCATCCAGTTTCACGGCGGCTTCGGCTTCGCGTGCGAGTACGATGTCGAACGCAAGTTTCGCGAGACACGCCTGTATCAGGTGGCGCCCATCTCCACGAACCTCATTTTGAGCTACGTGGCCGAACATGTGCTGGGCCTGCCGAGGTCGTTCTAGCCATGCCGCCGGCGCTGCGTCCGCTGGACGGCATCACGGTGGTGGCGCTCGAGCATGCCATCGCGGCGCCGTACTGCACGCGGCTGCTGGCCGATCTGGGCGCGCGCGTCATCAAGATTGAGCGGCCCGATGGCGGTGACTTCGCGCGCGGGTACGATCAGCGCGTGCGCGGCCTGTCGTCGCACTTTGTCTGGACCAACCGCAGCAAGGAAAGTCTGGCGCTCGATCTCAAGCACGAGCGGTCGCACGCGGTGTTGCACGCGCTGCTGGCGCGCGCGGATGTGCTGGTGCAGAACCTCGCGCCCGGCGCCGCGGCGCGGCTGGGGCTGAGCTACGAGGCGCTCGCGCCACAGTACCCGCGTCTCATCGTGTGCGACATCTCGGGATACGGGAACGACCACGCGCATCCCGGCCCGTATCGCGACAAGAAAGCGTACGATCTGCTCATTCAAAGCGAAGCGGGATTCCTGTCGGTCACGGGCACGCCCGACGAGCCCTCCAAGGCCGGCTGCTCCATCGCCGATATTTCGGCGGGGACGTCGGCGTACGGCAACGTGCTGGCGGCGCTCATCGAGCGGGGGCGCACGGGGCGCGGCCGGCACATCGATGTGTCCATGCTGGAGAGCATGGTGGAGTGGATGGGCTATCCGTTGTACTACACGCTGGACGGCGCGCCGCCGCCGGCGCGGAGCGGGGCGTCGCACGCCACGATCTGTCCGTACGGTCCGTTCCCTGCGGGCGATGGCAAAACGGTCATGCTGGGGTTGCAGAACGAACGCGAGTGGGGTGCCTTCTGCGAAATCGTGTTGCGGCAGCCTGCGCTGGCGCACGATGCGCGCTTGGGCAGCAACGCGTTGCGGCAGGCGGCGCGGGACGAGGTGCATGACATCATCGTGGCCGCGTTTGCCCCGCTTACGGCCCATGAGGTACTGCAGCGTCTCGATGCCGCCGGGATCGCGAATGCGCAGGTGAACACCATGGCCGACGTGTGGGCGCATCCGCAGTTGGCGGCGCGTGGTCGCTGGGTGGATGTGCAGACGCCCGTGGGGCCCGTGCCCGCGCTGTTGCCCGCGGGGCGCGACGATTGGCGCATGGACGCCGTGCCCGCGCTGGGCGAGCACACCGCCGCGATTTTGGCGGAACTGGGACTCGCCGATGACTGATCCACACCACGTGCGCACCGATCCGGGCGCCGCACTCGCACACTTCGCTGCCACCGCGCAGTGGCACGACGTGCCCCCGCCGGTGCAACGGCGCATCGAAGAGCTCTGCCTCGATTGGATGGGATCCGCGCTGGCGGGGAAAGGCGCGCGTGCGGTGGAGAGTATCGCGCGTTTCATGGAGCAGATGGGGCCCGCTGACGGACCGAGCGAACTGCTGATTCACCGGCGCGGCACGAGTCCGCTGGTGGCGGCGGCGGTGCATGCGGCCGCGTCGCATGTGGTGGAGCAGGATGACGTGCACAACGGTGCGGTGTTCCATCCCGCCGCCGTGGTGTTTCCGCCCGCGCTGGCGGTGGCGCAGGCGTTGGGGCGCTCGGGGGCCGACTTCCTGATGGCGTCGGTGGTGGGCTACGAGGTGGGCATTCGCGTGGGCGAATTTCTGGGGCGGTCGCACTATCGCACGTTTCACACCACGGGTACGGCGGGCACACTCGCCGCCGCCGCTGCGGTGGGGCACTTGCTGCGGCTCACGCCGGAGCAGATGCAGCACGCCTTCGGTTCGGCGGGCACGCAAAGCGCTGGCCTGTGGGAGTTTCTCCGCGATGCGGCCGACAGTAAGCCGTTGCACACCGCGCACGCGGCCACGGCGGGGCTCACCGCGGCCTATCTCGCGGCCGACGGCTTCACCGGTGCCACGCGCATCTTCGACGGGGCGCAGGGGATGGCGGCGGGCATGTCGAGCGATGCCGACCCCGCCAAGCTCGCCGACGGACTCGGCACGCGATGGACCGTGGCCGAGACGTCGTTCAAGTGGCATGCCTCGTGTCGGCACACGCATCCGGCGGCCGATGCGCTGCAGTGGCTGATGCGCACGCACGGTCTGGCGGCGCACGATGTGGCCGCGGTGGTCGCGCGGGTGCACCAGGCGGCCATCGATGTGCTGGGCCCCGTGACTGATCCGCACACGGTGCATCAGGCCAAGTTCTCCATGGGCACCGTGCTCGGCCTCATCGCGGTGCATGGCACGGCGGATCTGCACGCGTTCGATACCGCGTATCGCGCGGCCGAGGTGATCGCGTTCCGCGACAAGGTGGTGATAGTGCTCGACCACGAGGTGGACACGGCGTACTCGGCGCGCTGGATCGGCAAGGTGGAGGTGACCACCACCGACGGGCGACAGTTCGCGGCGCGGGTGGACGAACCCAAGGGTGACCCCGGCAACACGCTGTCGCGCGCCGAGCTGGAGGCCAAGGCGATGCGCTTGGCGCAGTACGGTGGCGGCGCGAGTGCGGCCGAGATGCCGCCGCTCATTGCGACCGTGTGGACGCTCGCGGAGGCGGCGGTGG
>CANJOX010000056.1 GCA_947475795.1 Gemmatimonadota bacterium | reverse complement strand
GGCGTTCGGCCACGTCGAGCGCGGCAATCATCTGCGCGAACAGGGCGCGAGCCCCGGCCGCGCCGGCGCGCTGCAGTAGCGCCAGCACGTCCGGGCGGGGTACGCGGGTGTCCAGCAGCTGTTCTACCACGAGATCGAGGGCGCCGGCGGTGGCGGCACGCGCGAACTCCGCGGGCGACCCTAGGCCGGCCAACACCGTGCACACGGCGGCGCCGTCCCCCTGCGCCACGGCGGCCTCAAGCAGCGGGCGCCACGGCTCAGCGGCGGCCGGCGCGGCCGACAGCGGCGCGGCCGAGAGCGGCGAGACCGACCGCGGCGCAGCGGCGAAGGCGGCCGGCGCCGACGAGGCCGCGCGGGTGCCGACGTCCTCGGCATCGCGCGTCCACCGGCAGCGCACGTTCCACATCGACAGCGCGTCGGCCGACCGCTTCATCGTGGCCGACGGCGCCGGCGGACCGGAGAGCAGGCCGGCCAGCTTGAGGAATTCGGCGTCCGTAATGGTGGACGCCAGCTCGATGGCGTCGAGGCCATGCTCCGCCAGCATCTGTCCGAAGGCCGCGACGCCGTCCGGCATCTCGGGGCCGGCCTGCTGCAGCTGCCCGCGGTCGAGCACGACGCGTCCCACGCGCGCCAGTGTGCTGAGCCGTCCGACGCTGGCCAGCAGCTCCGGCATGGGGGCGCCGGCGCGCAGCTGCGACGTGAGCAGCGCCAGCGCGGCTGCATAAATGCATTCGATGGGCAGACAGACCTCCGGAGCATGGGGACCACGCAGAGTCTCGACGGCTTCCGCGCGGGCTTGAGCGTGAACCCCTGATTATTTTCTCCGCATGACGACCATCTCCCAAGCCGACTTCATCCAGTCGATCGCCGACGCCCTGCAGCACATCTCGTACTACCACCCGGTGGATTACATCCAGGCGCTGGGCGACGCCTACGAAAAGGAACAGAGCCCGGCCGCCAAGGACGCGATCGCGCAGATTCTCACCAACTCGCGCATGTGCGCCGAAGGGCATCGCCCGATCTGCCAGGACACCGGCATCGTGGTGGTGTTCCTCAAGGTCGGCATGAACGTGCGGTGGGACGCCACCCTGTCGGTGCAGGAGATGGTGAACGAAGGGGTGCGCCGCGCCTACCTCCAGCCCGACAACGTGCTGCGCGCCTCCATCGTGGCCGACCCGGCGTTCACGCGCAAAAACACGCGCGACAACACGCCCGCGGTGGTGCACTACGAGATCGTGCCGGGCGATACGGTCGAGGTGAAGCTGGCGGCGAAGGGCGGCGGCTCCGAGAACAAGTCGAAGTTCGCCATGCTCAACCCCAGCGACTCGATCGTGGACTGGGTCATGAAGACGGTGCCGCTGATGGGCGCCGGCTGGTGCCCGCCGGGGATGCTCGGCATCGGCATCGGCGGCACCGCGGAGAAGGCGATGCTCATGGCGAAGGAATCGCTGATGGAGCACATCGACATGTCGCAGCTGAAGGCGCGTGGTCCGCAGAACAAGATCGAGGAGCTGCGCATCGAGCTGTGCGACAAGATCAACGCGCTGGGCATCGGCGCGCAGGGCTTGGGTGGTCTCTCCACCGTGCTCGACGTGAAGATCTTCGATTTCCCCACGCACGCCGCCTCGAAGCCGATCGCGATGATCCCGAACTGCGCGGCCACCCGGCACGCGCACTTCACGCTCGATGGCAGCGGCGCGGTGACGTTGCCGGTGCCGAGCCTGGCCGACTGGCCCGATGTCACGTGGCGCCCCGACGTGAACGCGAAGCACGTGGACCTGAACACGCTCACCCCCGAGATCGTGGCCACGTGGACGGCCGGCGACCGTCTGCTGCTGAGCGGCAAACTGCTCACGGGGCGTGACGCGGCCCACAAGCGGATTGCCGATCTGTTCGCGAAGGGGGAGGGGCTCCCCGAGGGCGTCGACTTCACCAATCGGGTGATCTACTACGTGGGCCCCGTCGATCCCGTGCGCGATGAAGCCGTGGGCCCGGCTGGCCCCACCACGGCCACGCGCATGGACAACTTCACCGAGATGATGCTGGCCAAGACAGGGCTGATTTCGATGATCGGCAAGGCCGAGCGTGGTCCGGTGGGGCTGGAAGCGATCCGCAAGCACAAGGCGGCGTATCTGATGGCCGTGGGCGGTGCAGCGTATCTGGTGTCGAAGGCCATCCGCGCCTCGCGCGTGGTGGCGTTCGAGGACCTCGGCATGGAGGCGATCTACGAGTTCGAGGTGGACAACATGCCGGTGACGGTCGCGGTCGACGCCGCGGGGAGCAACGTGCACGAAACCGGGCCGCGGGAGTGGCAGGAAAAGATCCGGCATCTGCCGATTCTGGCGGGGTAACAAACGGCGGGGGACCACTGCAGAAATCGCAGCACGGTGCCGATATTCGACAAGGTTGGTCCCCTTTCCTGACGATCCATCCTATACGCATTCCAATATGTGGAACGATCTTTGCGATGATCAGCACGAGGCACACGCGATGAAGGTGATCCATCGTGCCATCCTCACCATCGCGGTGTGCTTTCTAACCTTCGGCGGCTATGCCATCTCGACGCGCCTGAGCGCGGGCGCGCCGCCCAAGTCCGTCGCCTACGGCAGCGAGCAAGCGCAGCCTGACGCTACGGTCCTCGGCGACTGATTCTGTTCTCGGCACAGTGCGACGGGGCGATCCATCCGGATCGCCCCGTCGTCGTTTCATCCCTAGCTCACGCCGCGGTGCGCGGCTCCTTCGGCATCACGACGACCGGCAGTTGATCGCGCGTGAGCGTCTCCTGCGCCAACAGGCGCTGGGCGCCGTCCTCGAGCGCAGCACGATTGCTGGACAGGATCTGCATGGCGCGTTCGAGCGCGCGCCCCACGAGCGCGCGCACGGCCATCTCGATGTCCCGCGCCGTCGACTCGCTGAACAGACGCGATTCCGGGGCGATGAGGCGCGCCGAGCCCGCGGTGAGACCGGAACCGGGTCCATACGCCACATGTCCCACCGTTTCGTCCATGCCGTGCCGCGTGACCATGTCACGCGCCAGTTCGGTGGCCTTGACGAGATCGTCAGCCGCGCCGGTGGACAATTCGTGGAATACCACGAGTTCGGCGGCGCGTCCGCCCAGCAGCACGGCCATGCGCCCCTCGAGTTCGGCGCGCGTCGCGATATAGCGGTCCTCGGTGGGACGCTGCAGCGTGAAGCCGAGCGCACCGAGCCCGTGCGGCACGATGGACACCTTGTGTACGGGATCTGAGCCGGGGATCGCCATCGCGACCAGCGCGTGTCCCATCTCGTGGTACGAGATGATGGTGCGCTCCTGCGCGCTGAGAATCCGGCTGCGGGTAGCAAGCCCGGCCACGATGCGCTCCACGGCGGCGGTAAAGTCGTCGATCGTGACGGCGGTGCCGCTGCGCCGCGTGGCAGTGAGGGCCGCTTCGTTCACGAGGTTGGCGAGATCGGCGCCGGTAAAGCCGGGCGTCAAGCCGGCCACCTCGTCCAGGCGGAGGGCGGCATCGAGCGGAATCCCCTGCACGTGCACGCGCAGGATCTGCACGCGGCCGGCGCGATCGGGGCGGTCCACCAGGACCTGCCGGTCGAAGCGGCCGGCACGCAACAGCGCGGGATCGAGGATCTCGGGACGATTCGTGGCCGCGAGCACGATCACGCGGGAGTCGGGGGAGAATCCGTCCAGCTCGGCCAGCAGCTGATTGAGCGTCTGCTCCTTCTCGTCGTTGGCGCCGCTCACCACCGAGGCCCCGCGCATGCGGCCCAGCGCGTCGATCTCGTCGATGAACACGATGCACGGGGCCTGCTTGCGCGCTTGCGCGAACAAGTCGCGGACGCGGGCCGCCCCGATACCCACAAACAGCTCCACGAACTCAGAGCCGTTGATCGAGAAGAACGGCACTTTGCTCTCGCCGGCGACGGCGCGCGCGAGGAGCGTCTTGCCGGTGCCGGGCGGCCCCACGAGCAGGACGCCCCTCGGGATGTGCGCGCCCAGCCGCCCGAAGCTGGCAGGGTCCTTCAGGAACGCGACGATCTCGCGCAGCTCGGCCTTGGCTTCATCTACGCCGGCCACGCTGTCGAAGGTCACGTTCACCGAGCGTTCGGCGTAGATGGTGGCACCGCTCCGCCCGAAGTTGAGCACGCCTCCCGTTTGCTGCCCCACCAGCCGCCGCCCCAGCCACGACCAGAGCGCCAGCATGAGCACGAAGGGGAGGAGCCAGCCCAGCATCTGCTGCCCCCACCCCGCCGACGGGACGCCGGTAAAGGTGACACCGCGCCGCGTGAGCACCTCGACCAGCGCGGGATCGACGCGCACGGCGGTGATCGACGTCTTGGCGGCGGTATCCGGCGTGCGCAGCGTGGCCTCCACCTCCGACGCGCCCACGATCACATGCGAGACGCGCCCGGAGTCGAGGTACTGGAGGAAGGTGCTATAGGGGACCCGCTTCGCACCGGTCCCGCCGTACGTGCGCGCGAGGAGCACGATCCACAAGATCGCCAGCGGCACGAGCCATGGGGCCAGTCGGTTGTTCGGGACACCGCGCGGTGCCCCCGGCTGGGTATCCCGTGGTGTCGCAGGTGATCTGCCGGGTGGCGTACCGGGCGGGAGTATGAATCCGTTGCTCATGGGGTCTCTGCCTGTCGGGGGTTCACGCGCACCGGTGTCCGGCGTTCACCGACTGCGCCCGACCGGCCTGCGGGCGCACATATCGCGGCATGTACCTGGCGCCGACGCCGCGATGCGTCCCTGCACGCCGGGATGTGCCGTTCTCTGACAATGCCACCACCCGTGAGGACCGTCCGATGCTCTCCACCCACATGCTCGACACGCCCCGTTCGCTGATCGATGTCACCGCCGGCGAACGGGTCGCGGTGGGCGCCGTCCTCTTTGAAGTGGTGCGGAATCACTGCTCCGCGATCGGCATTCAGCCGGGCATCGTGATGGACTGCGAGATCTGCACGTCGCGCAGCGTGCTGCTGCGACGCGACGACGGGGTGCGCGTCGAGCTCGATCGCGTATACGCCGCGTTCGTCGAAGTGCAGAACGTGCACTGACGGCGCGAACACGCCCCGGCCTCGGACAGGCAGACGGTGCGGGGCGGGCGTGTTCACAGGGCCGATGGGTAGGTGTCCGGCAGTTCATCGGACACCCTCAGCGCTGTGCTCTCGAGCGGCTCCACGGCGCGGGTGCGATCGTAGTGCAGCACCACGTCGAACTGCTGCGCCAATGCGGACTGCACGTAATGGCTCTGCCGTTCGGTCTGCGGACGGTACACGACCCCGATGGCGCGGAAGAGGCGCCGCAGGTCGAGGAGCTCCTGCAGCACGGGATCCGACGCCGGTGTGAGCGCGAACGCGGGAATCCCGGTTTCATGCAGGAGCCACTCCACGCTGTGCTCGAGGGCGGGACGTACCGCCATGTGACGCCCGGGGTGATCCCAGTCATCGGCCGCGAGCACCGTGCCGGTATACGTGGTGAAGCCCACCAGCGCGACATCACGCCCCCAGGTCTCGCGGCACAGCTGCCCCAGCGACACCTCGCCGTACTCGCCCTGCGACGTGGCCCGCGCGTCGCCGACGTGCGAGTTGTGCGCCCACACGACGAGCTTGCTGTCCGGATGCCGCCGGCCGAGAAAGGCCCGCAGCGCGCGCAGCGTGTCCATCATGTGATGTTCACGAAGATTCCAGCTGCTCTGCCGCGGCTGGAACATGGTGCGGTAGTAGCGCTCCGCATTGCGCACCACGCGGGCATTCATCTCCACCGCGAAACGCCGCGCGTCATCGTGCGGAACACCCCATCGCGCATCACCGGGCGCCGGCATCGTGCGCCACTGGTCCTGCACCTCCTGCAGCTGGTCCAGCGCCACGCGTTCGCAGTCGTGACTGAGCCCCATCTGCGTCACGCGGCCGTACACCACTGGGTCGTGGCCGAACGGTTCGAAGCACTCGTAGCGCTGCGCCGCTCGCTGCGCTGCCGCCGGATCGATGGCCCGCAGGTGCGCAATCACCGCCCCCATCGATTCGTGCAGGCTGTACAGATCGAGGCCGAAAAATCCGACCGCTCGCGCGGGATCACCACGGGCGTCGTTGCCCTGCCGCAGCCAGCCCACGAAGTCGAGCACATCGGCGTTGCGCCACATCCACTGCGGAAACCGACGGAAGCCCGCGAGGGCCGTGGTGGCGTCGGGGTCGGCACTCGCGGCACCACGCACGTACTGATCGACGCGGTAGGCGGAGGGCCAGTCGGCCTCGGCCGCGACCGCGGTGAAGCCGGCGTCGGTAATCAGCCGCTTCGTGAGCGCCTGGCGCATGCGATAGAATTCGTGCGTGCCATGCGAAGCTTCGCCAATCAGCACCACTTTCGCATCGCGGAGTCGCGGCAGCAACGCGTCGATATCGTCGGGCGCGCCCACCAGCGGCCGCGCCGCACGCTGCAGCTGTGCAATCAGGTGGTGGATGTGCCCCGCCTGAGGCGACCGCGGAGTGATGGCCGCCGCCGCCAACGACGGCCGGCGACCAGCCTCCTCGAGCAGCGTGATCACGTCGTGGTCGTCGGCGCGCCGGAAGGCCTGATACCACGAGCCGATGCCATCGAGTTGCGGCGAGGCTTCCACCGTGATGCAGGCATCCACCTCGCGGGCCAGCCGGTCAAGCGCGGGGGTGAGCGCGATCGGCACCGCAACGACGACCGCCGCCGGCTGCTCCGCGCGAACGGCGCGCACGGCGGCCTCCATGATCACGCTGGACGCGAGCCCGTCGTCCACGAGCAGGACCGTGCGTGCGCGCAGCGACGGGTGGGGCGCCGCGGCCGCGAAGGCCACCGACTGCCGTTGCCATTCTGTGATGGCCGCGGCGCGGGCGCGGTCCAGCGCCTCGGGCGACAGCTGCGCCGCCCGCACGGCGTCGTCGTCGAGCACGATGACATCCGGGCCCGCCACCGCGCCCACGGGAAACTCCGGAAACAACGGGGCGGTGATGGCGCGGACTACGCAGACACCCAAGGGCGCCTCCAGGACCTGCGCCACCGCGGAAGCCACCGGCACCCCGCCGCGCGCAATCCCCAGCACGGTCACCGACGGATCTCCGGCGTAGCGATGCAGACGCAGCGCCAGTTGACGTCCCGCGTCGCGACGGTCGGTGAAGCGCACCGGCATAGGGGCGGCCTCCGGCAGTCGATCAGGCGCCCACGAGCAACTGATCTTCCACCTGACGCACGCCCGGCGCCGACCACGCGGCGCGCTCCACGTCGCTACGCTCGGCCCATGAGCGCACGGAGCCACGCAACGTCACCTTCCCGTCGTGCGCCTCGACGATGATACGCTGCGCGTCGAGCTCGGCGCTCCGGTGCAAGGCGCGCTTGATGCTGGTGGTCACGTCCGCCGTCGAGACACCCGTGGGCTGCACCTTGATGTGACTCGTGAGTCCGCGCACGCCGGCGAGATACCGTACCGCGCGTTCGGTGGCCCGACGCTGGAAATCACTGTCAACGATCCCGTCGATCGTGAGCCAGCCGTTCTCGACCTTGAGCTGGATCTTCGCATCGGGGACATCGACGTCCCACTGCATCGCGTTGAGCGCGGCGTGCGCGAGCGCGGTATCGCTGCGGGTGTGCACTGTGGACAGCTTGACGGTGAGGTCATCGGCCAGGGCGCGCACGCCCGACACGCGCTCGGCGGCGGCTTCGGCGGCGAGCTTGGCCGAGAAGGTCGGCACCTCGCCGAACAGCGTCACCACGCCACCCTTGGCGGAGACGCCGATCTCGAGCTGTCGGGTTGCCGCGTCCCAGCTCAGTTCCTCCACCACATCCTTGTGCACATCGCTGTCGCTTTTCATGAACGGATTCCTCGGGGTTGGGGCGATGCAGTTCGGCCAGCCGTGCTGGCGCCCCATACCGTACGCCGCGCGGCGCCACCGGTCTGTCGGGCGCCTACGCGCCCGCTGTCCTCCGCTGACCGTCGGACTTTGTGCGGACACTCAGCGTGGTGCGAGCGCCGTCCAATCGAGGTCGGTGCGCACGCCGGTCCAGAGCTGGAGCGGGCCGAACAGGATGCGCGTGTCCGCGGACTCATCGCCCAGACGCAGACGGAACTCGCCGTCGAGCAGCAGTGGCTCGGCCGCCATCGACAGCACGCGACCGTTGATCGCGACCCCACAGCGACCGTCCGGGAAGATCTGCAGGCGCAGCGTCCACCAGGCACCTGTGCGCAACGCCGCCCCGAGCTCACCGAGGTCGATTTCCTTCGCAATCCCCCCGAGGACGCTCAAGTGGTTTTGTCCCCACGTCCCCGACCCGGGGAAGGAGATGCCGCACGCGCCGTCGCTGCGCCCCGCTGACAGCGGCGCTTTCTGCTGATCGCCGGCCCGCAGCGCGGCCGTATCCATCCCGGCGATGAGCGCCATGCGCAGATGCTGCCACTTGGTCCGGGTGATCGGGGTCGCCACGCGAACCTCGACGCCGAGTCCGTGACGCGCCGACTGACTGCCCCGCAGCACGGCCATGCTCGGGTAGCTGCCATCGCCACGATTCCACATCGCTGGTGGCGCCGCCCCGCCGGACACTACGACCGGGACCGGATCCCCCCACGCCAGCCAGCGGGCGGGCCAAGTGACATCCCACGTTTCCCGCAGCACCGTGGTCGGCGCTTCACCGACCACGCGCACCGTGCGACGCGCGGAGCGCCAGCGCACGAGCGAGGCCGAGATGACGGTGGTGCCGCTACGACGGGGATGCACTTCCCCCGTGGTATCGACGGTGGCCACGAGCGTGTCGCTAGAGCTCCAGGTCACGGGGGCGCGCAACGGCACTTCGCCGTTGTCCGCCGTGAGCGGCCGGACGCGCAGCCGCGTCCCCATGCCCAGCGGCAGGACGCGGTTGGTATCTGCGAACTCGAGCCGCGCGATCACCGCGCTCGTGTCGGCGCGCCCCTCCCACCAGCTGGTCTGCTGCGGCCCCGTGGTGGTGATCGGTCGCGCCTGCGCCGGCCGGTCAACCGGCGCGATCCACAACCGCGTGCCCCGCATGCCCTCGATGCGCAGGGCGGCCATGACCCACCGGCGATCGGGACTCAATAGGGCAAGCGAGGCGTACGGCCCCAGCAGCAGCCGCGACGTCCGGCGCGCCCAGTCGTACGCCACCAGCGGGCGCGTATCCCCACCGCTGGCGATCACGACGAGCTCGTCGAGACCGCTCCAACCGATCACGCGGGCCACGGCCTGGTCGTCCACGAACCGGCAGTCGGCGTCCTGCGATCCGTCGATGGGGGCCACGCACGCGCGCGGCGGAAAGTCATCGGACTCGCGTACGAAGGCCGCGCGGGTCCCGTCGGGGGACACCACCGCGCCGCCGTCATGCGAGGGGCCGGAAGAGACCGGCCGCGCCGCGCCGGTGGCGGTGTCGAACACGGCGATGTCGTAGCCGAGGCTGCCGGCCGTGGACCAGCGATCGGTGGCGCCCACGAGGGCCGATCCGTCGGGGAGCCAGCCCGTGACCACGTCGTCGCCGCGCTGGCGCGTAAGGCGACGCTGGCCCGCGGGCGACCGGATCCAGATGTCGAGGGTGGTACTGTCCCCCGACGCTTCGGTCCACGCGACGGTGCGTCCGTCGGGGCTGATCACGGGCGGCATCTCGGTGTTCCGCCGTGCGATCGCGGCGGTCGCCGAAAACCGCGCGGCAGCGGTCACGGGGGCCACCGTGCCGCTCCACTGTTCGAGCACGACCGGGACATCGCGCGTGGCGCCGCTGGAGTCGATGAGCACGAAGCGCTGGCGCTGCGCCGCCTGCGATTGCAGCGCGCGTCCGCCCACCCATGCCGCGGCGGGGAGCAGCACGGCGACGGCGGCGGCGAGCATCCGGCGCGCTGGTGACCAGAGCCCGAGGCGCCAGGCGACCGGGAGGTCGCGCACCAACGCGGCCGCCTTCGGCGCGGCGGTACCGGACCCCAGGAGTTCGGTGGCCAGCGCCGCGAATGGACGCCGGTCGCCGCGCTGCCGTGCCCGCTGGACGTACTCGCGCGAGAGGCGTCGTACAGCGTGCGCGTCACCGGCCGCCGCGTAGTGCCGCACCGCGCGCATGATCCCGCTCACGGGATCGCCCGCGATGCCGCTGGCACCCACGCCAGGCGCGGCCGCGCGGACCATCCGCTCGACGCACGCGCCGATTTCGCGCTCCACATCGGCCCGTTGCGCCGCGGGGAGCGCGGCAAGGGCGGCCGCGGCGATCTCGTCGTGCGCCGGGATCAGGCCGCCGCCGGCACCGCCGCCGAGTCGCATCGCGAGTCCGTGCCGCTCGAGGGGCACGAGCCAGGCCGCGAGCGCGTCGCGTGATACGTCGAGCGTGGCCGCGAGCACGTCCGGCGCCAGCGGCGTGCCAGCGGTGGCGAGCAGCGCCAGCACGTGGAGCTGCGCGGGCGGGAGCGCGCGGATGCGCTCGCGCAACGCCTCCCCCGCGCGCAGCAGCGCGGCGAGGCGCGCCTCATCTAGGCAGAGCCACTCGTTGTCACGCAGCGCGAGAATGTGCTGGTCGAGCGCCATGCGCAGCGTCTCGAGGACAAGGAGCGGGCTGCCGTGCGTGGCCTCGTGCAGCCGGGCGGCGAACGTGGTGCTCCACGACGCCGGAGTGGGCACCACGGCGAGTGCGGAGACCAACGCCTCGACCTGCACCTCGGTGAGCGCCGCCAACGGCAAGCGCGTGCACGCATCCGCGGCGGGCTCGCGTTCCGGGCGCGAGGCCGACAGGCAGAGCAGATGACTGCGTGGGAGGCGCCCCCATACCCCCTCGAGCACGCGATACGACGGCCCGTCGATCCAGTGCAGGTCGTCGATGGCGAGCACGAACCGCTGCTCGTCGGCCACCGCGTGCACGAGATCGGCGAGGGCAAGGATGCGGCGGCGCAGCGCCTCATCACCGGTGGCCGCGTCCGCGACACCGGACAGCCGCGTGGAGAGCGCGGGATTGAGAGCCAGCAGCGTGGCGACCGAGGCGGGGGCCACGCCGGCCGCGCCGGGGAGCGCGGAGAGCGCCGCCGCGAGATCGCCGGCGAAGGCGTAGGGCACGTCCCGATCGCCGGGCGTCCCGCGCAACGACACGACCGGCGCGCCGCTCGCCTCGAGGCGCGCCACCGCATCGCCCAGCAGCCGGGATTTCCCGAAGCCGGCCGGCGCGCTCACGTGCAGGTGCCGCGCCGGTCCCGTGCGCACCGCGTCCCACGCGGTGGTGATGGCAAAGAATTCCCGCTCGCGGCCCGTGAGATCGGCCACCAGCGCGGCGGAGTCGGCTGCGGGCGTCCCCGCCGGCACGGTCCGCCGCGCGCGCGCGATCGCGGCGCGGGTGGACGGCTCGAGCACCACGCCCTCGCTCGTCGCCCACTGCTCCAAGGCGTTCGCTTCCATCGCGGCCGTCACAAAGTCGCGGCCGGCCACCACCGCATCGAGCAGCAACCGGCCGGCCGCTTCCACGCGCGGCAACAGGTCGCGCACGCGCCGGGCGAGCTGCCGCGCGTCGGCCACATGCGATCGGTTCAGATGTCGGCGCACGAGCAGTTCAGCACCGCGCAGGAAGCCGACCTCCAGTCGCTCGCGCTCAAGATCAGCCCACTGTTCGAAGGCCGCGCCCCCCGGCACGCCGAAGGCCGGCAGGAAGGCGCCCTGATACAGTGCCACGGCGGCCTCGAGGGTACCGCTGTCCAGCGCGGCGAGAAAGGCATCGCGGTCCACGGTGATGCCGGCCGCGAGCGTCAACTCCTCGGAGCCAAGGATGATCTCGTCGCCCAGCAGACGCCGTATCTGAAAGAGCGTTTGCCGGAGCGCGTTGCGCGCCCGATCGGGGTCGACGTCCGACCAGAGCAAATCAATGAGCGACTCGCGCGATGTCCGCCGGCCGGGCGCGAGCGCGAGATACACCAGCAGCGCGAGCGGTTTTCCGGCCGCCAGCACGATGCGCGCGTCGTGGATGCCCACGAGTTCTGCGGCACCGAGAGTGCGTAGGGCCAGCGCCTCCGCCGGATAGACCTGATCACGTTTCATGGAACGGCTGTTTAACCTGCATCACGCGATCAGGAAAGGTCCTCGTCGGCCCGTCCAGCGGCATCGCCGACACCCGCAGGCTGCCGGACAGCTGATCTCGAACGCACCCGGCGCGGCGCGCGTGCTAAGTTCGGGCCATGACGACCCCGTTCCGCTCCCGCCTCGCGACGCTGCTCGCGCTCGCGCCTGCCCTGCTCGGCGCCCAGCCGGCCCGTGACGTCCGTCCCGCCAGCGACCTCGCGCGCGCGCAGGCCGG
>CANJOX010000055.1 GCA_947475795.1 Gemmatimonadota bacterium | reverse complement strand
GCGCCATGACGACGGGCTTTTCGACCTGAAAGTCGAAGTAAGGCTGGTCACCCTGGGGGACCGGACCCTTTCCGCCTTCGACGCCCTTCGCGATACCACCGGCGACACCCTTACCCGAGAAGTCGGCTTCGTCCGTGACCTTCTTGGACAAATCGATGTCGGGGATGACGTTGGGGATTTCGATGGGAGCCGAGAGGACCTGGAAGCCCTTGGGGGGCGGCGGCGCAACCACCGCGTCGGGCGGTGGGGGCGGCTTTTCCGGCTCGGGCGGCTTAGGCTCGTCCTTTTTGACCTCGACGAAATCGAGCTTTTCCTCCTTCACCTTATCGTCAACGATGCCCGAATTCTTCGTGACAATCACGAGGGCAATGACGACAGCCGTGTGGAGGACAATCGAGGTAAAGGACCCACCCAAGCGCTTCTGCTTCTTGGCTTGCGATTCAAGCAGGTTGTTGAACATCTCGCTTGTCCGGGTGCGGGCGATGGTTCGCAGCTGCCCGGACATGAGGCCCGGGAACTGACTGAGGCGATTCTACGCGTCAGAGATGATCGGGCAATGGACGAAACATTAGGATCCGATTAATCCGCGGTTAGCATTGGACTCACCGACTCATCATCCCCGACGGTATGCACGATGGATTCGTACTCCCCCGTCATGCCGGAGCCCGGCGCACCGGCGAGTGGCAGTACCACGGTGAACGTGCTGCCCCGCCCCAGACGCGACTGAACGCTCAGCGCGCCACCGTGCGCCTGCGCGATCCACTGACAGATCGCGAGCCCCAGCCCGAATCCTCCACGTTCCGACGCGCGGGACCGGACACGGTCGGCGCGCCAGAACCGTTCGAAGATGTAGGGCAAATCAGCCGCGGCGATGCCGATGCCGGTGTCCTTCACCGCGAACGTCGCCGTCGCCTCCCCGCGCGCGAGCGTGATCTCGACACGCCCGCCCCGCGGCGTGTACTTGATCGCGTTCGTGACCAGATTGAGATAGAGCTGCCGCAGGCGTGTCAGGTCGGCGAGCACCTCGGCGTCGTCCAGCACGGGCGCGTCGATCGTGAGATCGGCATCCTCGCCGAGCAGGCGCGCCGTTTCGACGACTTCGCGCATGAGCGGTCCGAGCTCGACCGGCTCGCGATACAGATCAAACCGCCCCTCATCGGCGCGCGCCAGCGTGAGCAACGAGTCGACCAAGTCGGCCATGCGCGTGACCTGCTGCAGCGCCTCTTCGATGGCGATCGCCTGCTCGCTGGCCGTGGAGGTGGGGGACAGCGATCGCTCGATGTCCGCCCGCATGACCGCCAGCGGCGTCTTGAGTTCGTGACTGGCGTCGGCGGTGAACCGCCGCAGGGCACCGAACGATGTTTCCAGCCGCTCGATGAACGCATTGAGGGTCGACGAGAGGCGCGCAAGTTCGTCGCCGGCGGCGCCGATGGCGAGACGCCGGTGCAGCGAACGCCCATCGGTGATCGCCTCGACTTGGTCGATGATCCGGTCGATGGGGCGGAACGCCCGCCCGGCGATTGCCCAAGCGAACGTCATCGAGATGGCCAGCAGGAACGGCGTGATCACGAGCATCGTCCCCAGCAGCTCGCGCGGCGTGAACTTGATGTCGTTGGTGCTGAGCGCGGCGTACGCCTTGTAGCGCGCATTCTCGCTGAGCGGCACGATCCGCGTTGCCAGCACGACGCGATCCATGCTGAGTTGCACGCGTTCGGTGGTGCCGCCACTGGCCGATTGCCGCGCGGCCGAACTGAAGGCATCCCGGTCGGAGACGGACAGCTGCTGCACGTTCGGGGACGCGTAAATGTCGTATCCCGTGCTGTCCTGCACGAGGACGTAGCCGTCGAGCAGCGACAGAAAGGAACGCATCCGAAACGACACGCTGGGACCGGCCAGCGGGTCCTTTTGCGCGACGATGGGATCGGTGCCGGTATTCCGCGCCAGCCCGATCGCCCGCACCACCTGATCGGCTTCCGCCTGCACGCGCGCATCGAGTTCGCGATAGAGGATCTCGCGACGTACCGCGAGCAGCGCGATCGAGAAGATCACGAGCGTGCCGATGAAGGCCGCCGTGTACGCCGCCGTGAGCCGCGCGCGGATGGAGCTCATGCCCCGGCCCGTTAGCCGCGGATCATGTAGCCGACACCACGCACCGTGGTGATCAGCTTCTTGTCGAACTTCGCGTCAATCTTTTTCCGCAGATGATTGATCACGACGTCGACGATGTTGGTGCCCGGATCGAAGTGATATCCCCAGGCGTACTCGGTGATGAGCGTCCGGCTCATCACGCGCCCGGCGTGCCGCATGAGATACTCGAGTACGGCGAACTCCTTCGGGGTCAGCTCGATCGACTCGTCGCCGCGCCGCACCCCGCGCGTGCCCTGATCAAGTTCGAGGTCCCCGACGCGCAGCAGCGGTGACGCCATGGCGCGCGGCCGCCGCAGCAGCGCCTCCACGCGCGCCAACAGCTCCTCGAAGGCGAACGGCTTCGTGACATAGTCATCGGCCCCGGCCCGGAGGGTCTCGACCTTTGCATCAACGGCATCCTGTGCCGTGAGCACGAGGACGGGGCGCTCAAACCCGCGCGCCCGCAACGTGCGCAGGATGTCGAGCCCGTTCCGGCCGGGCAGGCGCATGTCGAGCACGATCAGATCGTACGGCTGGGCGGTCGCCATCCGTTCGCCCTCGAGTCCGTTGTTGATCAGATCGACCTGCCACCGCTGCTCCTCGAGCCCGCGGCGCACGAACTCGCCGACGGTCGGATCATCCTCGATCACGAGAATCTTCATGCGCGCTCCCCACCGGCCGGCCGCTGGAATCCGTACTCGCGAATTTTCCGGTACAGCGTTTTCGGCGAGATCCCGAGCAGATCCGCGGCGCGCCCCTGATGCCATCCCGTGTGCTTGAGCACCGCCGCCATGTGGCGGCGCTCCACCTCACCGAGCGTCAGCCCCGTCGCACCATCGACGGGGGCGTCCGACGCCGCCGCACCCGCCATCGACAGCCCGGCGGGACCGACGATCCGGTCGCTGGCGAGCAGCGCGGCGCGTTCCATGACCGTTCGCAGTTCGCGCACATTTCCCGGCCAGCCATGTCGTTCGAGGATGGCCGTCGCCTCGGGGCTGAGCGCGAGCGCATGCTTGCCCCGCGCCGCGCCGAACGCCTCGAGGAAATGTGCCGCGAGCAGCGGGATGTCGACGGCGCGGTCACGCAACGCCGGCACCGTGATCCGGATCGCCGAGATCCGGTGGAGCAGCCCGGCCAGGAACTGTCCCTCGCGGACCACGCGGTCGAGATCGGCCGCGTCGGCAGCGACGAGGCGCGCCTTGACGGGCACCGGCTGCGTCCCGCCAACGCGGCGGAAGCTCCCCGATTCGAGGGCGTGCAGCAGCAACGCCTGCGGCCGGAGACCGAGGGCCGCCACGTTGTGCAAGTAGAGCGTGCCACCAGCGGCCAGCTCGAGGAGACCGGTGCGTGGCGCCTCAGCGCCGACGGGATCACGCTCCACCCCGAAGAGGTCAGCCTCGATTGATTCGGCGGAGAGGACCGCGCAGTTGACGTCGATGAACGGCGCCTCCGGCTCAGCGCTGCCCTCGTGCAGCAGCCGCGCCATGTGCCGTTTCCCCGTCCCCGCTTCGCCGGTGATCAGCACCGTGGTCGCCTCGGCGGCGACGCGCCCGACCACCGTGAGCACGGCACGCAGCGGCGCATACTGGGTGAGGAAGGGCATGACCGCACTCATCCGCCGCAGTCGCGCCTGCAACGCATGGTTGTCGCAGGTCAGCATGCGCTTCTCCCACGCCCGCTTGACGATCACCTCGATTTCGGCCATGCGATACGGCTTCGACAGGAAGTCGTACGCACCGAGCTTGAGCGCCGCGATCGCGGTCTCGACCGTGCCGTTTCCGGTGATGACGATGATTTCCGGCGGCATCGGTCGTTCGCGCACCAGGCGGAGTACTTCCAGTCCGTCGAGTTCGGGCATCACGACGTCGAGTAGGGCCACGTCAAACGCCCCACTGCGCAGGGCCTCGAGCGCCGCGCGACCATCGCGCACCATCGTCACGGCGAAGCCGCGCGCACTCATGAACTGTTCGAGAATCATGCCCAGATTGGGCTCGTCCTCGGCGATGAGCACGCGGATCGGCGACGCCGGATCCACGGCCCGGAACGGTGGGACGCTCATGATGGCTCGACCGCCGGGAGCGATACCCGAAAGCGTGCGCCCGCCCCATCGGATGAGACGAGTTCCATCTGTCCACCATGATCGCTCACAATGCCGTAGCAGATCGCCAGACCGAGCCCTGTGCCCTGCCCCACCGGCTTGGTGGTGAAGAACGGTTCGAACACCTTGGCCTGCAACGCCCGCGGAATACCCGGACCTTCGTCCTCGACCTCGAGCTGCGCCGCTGTGCGGCCGTGCTCATCGCGCTCGGCGGTGGTCCGGATGAACACGCGACCACCCTCAGGCGTGGCGTCGAGCGCGTTCATGGCCAGCGCGATCAGCACCTGGACCAGCTGATCGGCATCGCCGTGCACCCGCATGCGCCCGCTGCCTTCCAGCTCAGTCACGAGCTTGACGCGCTTGAAGCGCGGGTGATGCTGGAGCAGGAACATCCCCTGTCGTACCACGTCATCCAGATCGAACGCCTCGCGCTGCGCCGGCTTGGGACGCGAGAAGTCGAGCAGGCCGTTCACGATCTTCTTGCAGCGCTGCACCTCGAGGTCGATGATGCGCAGCAGTTCAGCGGGCGGCGCCGCTGTCGCTCCAAGCTCCTGCTGGAGGCTCATGGACTCCGCGCACGCCGCGATCGTGGCCAACGGATTATTGATCTCGTGCATCACGCCGGCGGCGAGTTGTCCGAGAGCGGCCAGCTTCTCCGACTGCGCGGTGCGATCGAGGGCCGCTTTCCAATCGGTGATGTCCTCACCGATCGTGATGACGTGGGTCACCGGTCCGTCACCCATGCGCATGGGGATCTTGGAGATGCGGAAGATCCGTCGTTCCCCGAAGGCGCTGCTCTCCATCTGGAACTGCTGGAGGCGCCCCGACGAAAAGACTTCGTCGAATTCGCGTTTGAGCAGCGCCGCGGGCTGCCGATGCAGCACCTCGAAAATCGTGCGACCGATGGCATCGGTGCGGGCGACCCCTTGCAGGCCGGTCTCGCGCTTGTGATTCCAGGCGTGGATGCGATAGTCGCGATCGACCACATGCAGTCCGACGGGAAGCGAGTCGACGACCCGCTCGATGAAGGCGCGCTGATCGGCGACTTCCTGGACGCGGTCGATCAGCTCGGCCTCCACGGCGCGAAGCCGGGATTCGCGCGCGAGCGCGATCCCGAACAGGTCCGCGACCGATTCCAGCAGCTGCCGCTCGGGCGGCGTCATCGGCTGGACACGGTGTGCGACCATGGTGGCCAAGACATCCGCGCCGGCACGGACGGGCAACTGCACGGTAGCCGCGGGGAGCGCGTCGCTGTGCGGCAGCGCAGACCGCCACACTATGGGGCGCAGCGCCGTGTCGGTGAACTCGAGCGCGAGGCGTGCCGCATCCACCTCGGCGCCGACGCTTGCGAGGACGTCGAGCACCCCCTGCGACATCGATGTCGAGCGCGCCATCAGCCCGAGTAACCCGGACAGGCCGGGGGCGGGAACGGCACTAATCGGTGCCACGGTCGGTGCAGGATTCACCCGTGCAAGCTACGAGGCGCCCCCGCATCGGACAAGCTGACCGAATGACGCGGGGCCCCCATTGCCGATCAGGCAGTCAACGCACCGATGGCGGCGAGGATTTCGGCATTCTCGCGCTTGTACCCCGGATGCTCCTCAACGTGCGCCCAGCGGACGATCCCCGTCTGATCGATCAGAAAATAGGCGCGATTCGCGACCAGGTAACTCGGCAAGAAGACCCCGTAGGCGGTGGCGACCTCGCGCTTGAAGTCTGAGAGCAGTTCGAGGCGCATCGCATACTTGTCGCGGAACTCCGTCAGCGACGGCACATTGTCGACGGACATGGGGAGTACCTGCACGTCGGCGCTGGAGAACGCATCGAAGTCGTCGCTGAGGGCGCAGAACTCGGTGGTGCACACGCTGCTGAAGGCCGCCGGGAAGAAGGCCAACAGTACGTGCTTCCGCCCGCGGAAGGACGAGAGCGTCACCGTCTCCCCCGAGGTGGAGGGGAGCGCGAAATCAGGAGCTTCAGTACCGACCTGAACCGGCGCAGTCGTCGTGGACATTGGGAAGGGAAAACGGGTGGCAGGAATAGGCAGCATCGGGACGCCGCCGCCGGGCTGAGACGCGTGCACGGGCGACTCAGGATGATACAACGTCGTGGCCGAGTCCGTCTGTTCCGATCGGGCAGCACCGAGCGCCTATATTTCACGGGCGCTCTACTCTGAGCGCATCGCCCTCCTCTGGTGGCCGCTTCATGAAACGTTTTCTCGGTACCGCGCTCTCCCTGACGCTGTCGCTCGCCTCCTGCGGCGAGGCGGTCGTCCCTTCGGCTCCCGTGTATCTGGGCGATGTCGAAGCTTTGCAGGCGGCGGGAGCGAAGGTCAATCCTGGGTACACGGCGTACGTCTCCGGCAGCACCGTCGACGTGCAGACGACGCCATTGGGCGGGGTGTTGCTCGCCGGCGGCGGTACCGACAGCGATGACGGTATGCGGTGGCTGCTGGCTCAGGGGGGCACGCGCGGGACGCTGAAGTACGGCGATGTGGTGGTCCTCCGCACCAGCGGGACCAACGGCTATAACAAGTATCTCGTGAACTTCGGTGCCAACTCGGTCACGAGCATCGTGATCTCGTCGGTGGCGGGGGCCAACAGCGATTACGTGCGTAATGCGATCGCGAAGGCCGAAGTGGTGTTCCTCGCCGGCGGTGATCAGTCCACGTATGTGAACCTGTGGACCGGCACCGCGCTGCAGACCGCGGTGAATGCGCGCGTGGCGGCCGGGTACCCGATCGGCGGGACAAGCGCCGGGCTGGCCGTGCTTGGCCCCTATGTGTACGCTGCCTTCAATGCATCGTCGGTGTCCTCGACGGTGATGGCGAACCCGTACGACGCGTCCGTCACACTGACGCGGGCGCTCTTCACGGTGCCGGTGTTGAGCAACCTGATCACCGATTCGCATTTCGTGGTGCGTGACCGGATGGGACGACTCGCCACGTTTCTGGCACGCCTGCAGCAGGATGGCACGGCCACCACGCCGCGCGGACTGGGCGTGGACGAGCTGTCGGCGATGGGTGTGACCGCCGCTGGTATCGGCACCGTATTCGGTGCCGGCAACGGGGCGTACCTGCTGAGTGTCACGAGCAGCGTAACGCGGGTGTGCACGACCGGCGTGCCCCTGACCTACACCCCGGTCACGACGGTGCGGGTGCCCGTGGGACAGTCGGCCAACCTCGCCTCGTGGTCGGTGAGCGGCGCAACGCCCTACACGCTCAGCGTGTCCGCGGGTGTGCTGACCTCGTCCAAGACGACGATCTACTGACCATGGCGCCGGATGATGTGGCCGCCGGGGGCACCCGCAAACTCCCGATGATCGATCGACGCCGGATCGTCGGCCTCGGCGCGGCCGGACTCGTGACCGCCGCCGGCGTGCGCACGACCGGCTGGGTAAACATTCTGCTGGGCGCCGCCAACCTGATCGAGAATGGTGACGCGTCCGTGTCGGAATCGGACTACGGGACCGCGCCACGACAGCAGTACGACGTGTACCGACCGGCCGCGACGCCGCTGGGCGAGGCGCGCCCCGTGGTCATGTTCGTGCACGGCGGCAGCTGGCAGAGCGGCGACAAGTCCCTCTATCGCTTCGTCGGTCAGGCCCTGGCCCAGCTTGGGTTCATTGCCGTGCTCCCGAATTACGGTCTGATGCCGGAGCAGCGCTTCCCTGGGTTCGTGCAGGACGTGGCGCAGGCGTTTGCGCACGCGCACGCGCGCGTTGCCGCGTGGGGCGGCGACCCGACGCGGGTGTTCGTGATGGGGCACAGCGCCGGTGCGCACATTGCGGCGCTGCTCTGCTACGACCCGCGCTACCTCGCGGCGCACCAGCTGTCGCCGGCCGACGTAGCCGGATACATCGGACTGTCCGGCCCCTACGATTTCGTCCTCGACTCTGATCTGCTGCGCGCCACGTTTGCCGGACCTCCCGAGCGTGAATACGATGCGCAGCCGATCCATTTTGCGACCTCGGCCTCGCCGACGTCGCTGTTGGTGATGGGGCGCGACGACACGACGGTGCGCCCCCGCAACACCACGTCACTCGCCGCGCGCCTCCGGGCGGTCGGCGCGCGCGTGGAGGAATTGTGGGTGCCCGGGGAGCATGGAGCCACCGTGGGGGCCTTCGCGCGGGTGAGCCGGTCGGACAGCGTGGTGGTGGATCGCGTCGGCGCGTTCGTGCGCGACGGATAGGCATCATTTCCGGAGACAGCACGCGAAAGGCGCCCTGTCGCATGACGGGGCGCCTTTCTCGTGTTCTGATCTCGCTGACTTCGAGTGGAGCGTATCGGGATCGAACCGATGACCTCACGCTTGCAAAGCGCGCGCTCTCCCAGCTGAGCTAACGCCCCGAATGTCCCGCTAACACCGGAAGAATAATCACTTCGCCGCCACGCGCCAATCTCTCCAGCGTGAAAACCGAAAGCGGGCGAACACCGGAAAGTGCTCGCCCGCTTTTGCCGGAGTGTGTCGCCGCGACTACTCGTGCGCGGGCAGCGGCTCCATGGTGCGCGCATCAACCGGCACCTGCACTTCGTCCTTGGCCGGCGTGGTCATCATGAATACACGCATGACCGGGAAGGCGTCCATGAACGAGAAGTAGCAGAACGCCCAGAGACCGAGGAAGCCGACGGTGGTGCCGATTTCCTGGAGTCCGAACGGCAGGCTGGTGGCCTCACCGTAGATGGACGGATAGATCTCGATGTAGCGATGCAGGTAGATGCCGAGGAGGCTGCACACGGCGAAGAGCACGAACGTGGGCAGATACACTTTGGCGGCCTTCGAGATGAGCCCGAAGAACGGCAGCACAAACACGAGGATCGGAATAAGCTGCGTGACCGGCTTCCACACGCCCGACAGACGCAGACGGTAGAAGTGCGTCTCTTCCGGCATGTTGCCGTACCAGATCACCAGATACTGGCTGAAGCTGATGTAGCCGAAGAAGGCCGTGAAGGCGAAGCAGAGCTTCCCAAGGTCCCAGAAGTGATCGATGGTAACGAGATCGTCAGCCTGGAGATGCTTCCGCCACCACATCGCGAGGAGCGAGAGCGACATGATCATGTTGAGCCACGCGCCCATGAACACGATCCACGCGTACATCGTCTGCTGGAAGTGCAGCGAGATGCTCATGGAGTAGTCCCATGCCATGAAGCACCAGCCGACCACGAACGCGATGCAGACCGCGATGCCGAGCTTCCCCATGAGGGAATGCTGGGTGTGTAACTCGCGCCGTTCGTCACCGAAGCCGGCGCGCATCTTGGCACGCAGGCCGGCTGCCCACTTGGCTCCGTACTCCGGGAGCACCGCCACGTCCATCCGGACGGAGTGGTACACGAAGAGAATCTGGAGGAGCGTGAGCGCGCCGAAGAAGAACACGCCGCGGAACAGGAACCAGCCGGGCGACAGATAGCGCGCCTTCTCCGCCACCGTGACCGCTTCACGACCGGCCCAGGTGAAGATGTGATCGCCGCTGCCGAAGAGGATGGCGAGCAGGATCACAAACGCGACCGGCATGAAGGCAACGTATCCTTCAGCAAACCGCACGATGGGGCGGGACCAGCGGGCCGTCACGATGCGCTGCACCGAGGCGAATGCCACGCCGGCCGATGAGATGGTCGCGAAGAACAGCCAGTTGAAGTGCAACGCCTGCCAGGCGCGATCGGCGTTGGTGAACAGGCCGAAGACGAACACGGCGATGCCGACCACGGCCGCGCCGAGCGCCGCCGTCTTGATGCCGCCCGGTACCGACTTGGCGGACAGGCGCTTGGCGAACTCAGCGCGCTCCGGGTAGTGGTAGTGCTGGCTCACTCGTGCTTCTCCTTGCTCTCGGCCGGCGTACCGGCCTTGGTCGTCTCACCCGCCGGAGCCTTTTCCGAGTGCGGAGCGCCATGCAGCTTGCGCATGGTGTCGTTGTCGTTGTTGCCCTTGTAGGTGGCCGAGTTGATGCCCGAGGACCCGGGCGTCGGCTGCTGCGTGGGGTGGAGATACCGCGACGGGACGTTCGGCGCCGTAAGCGTCGGTCCCGGCACCGTAGTGCCGTTCTGGCCGGGATAGCCTGCGAGCAACGTATCGGCCTTGAGCGCAGTCTTCCCCTGCAGCGCGCGGACGTAGTTGATCACGTCCCAACGATCGGCTTCTTCGATCCGGTTGTAGCTGGGCATGATGCCACGGCCGTTCCGCATGATCCCGTAGATGTACCCGTCCGTACGGCCCAACGCGGACGCCGTCATCAGGCTCGGCGCGAATCCATACGCCGGGTTGACCTTTTTGAGGCCACCGTTGGCGTCGCCCGCCATGCCGTGACAGACGGCACAGTTGATCTGATAATTCTTCTTACCGTTCTCCAGCGACGCTTCCGTGACCGGATGCGGGTTGGGAATGGCCGAGAAGGAATCAATGACCGGCGGCAGTGGTGCGTACGAGATTTGATAGCCGGCCACCGCGGTACCCTGCACCGGCACGCTGAACTGCGGGTTCCCGCGTGGCGGCACCAGGGAATCGGCCGCGTTCTGCGAGAGCGGCTCCCACGGTTCGATGCGGGGCTGGTTCTTGAAGTCGGTGAACCAGGTGCACGCCCCGAAGGAGAAGGGGAGCACGAGGGCCACCGCGAGGCGCGACGCACGCGCAACAGCAGAAGTCATGACGACCGTGGGCTCAGGCTTCACGCCGCACCTCCACTGCACCGTGATGGCGCAGCAGTTCTTCCGCCTGACCGGCCTTGCTGGCGTCGCAGGCGATGAAGATGCCGAAATAGCCACCCGAGAAGCGGGTGTCGTATCCCGAGGTGGTGCTGAGGCGCGGGATGCGCGAATTGATGAACATGCCGGCGACTGTGGACAGGGCGCCGACGAGCACCATCACCTCGAACCCGATGATGGTGTAGGGGATCCACGAGGCGATCGCCTTACCGCCGACCACGAGGGGCCAGTAGTTGGACGACCAGATGGCGACCCAGTAGCCGAAGCTGACACCGAGGAGGCCGCCCACCAGCGTAAACCGGCGGACGACGCTCTGCGGCGCATCGATGGCGTGATCGAGTTCGTGGCGGATGGTCGGCGAGTACACCGTGACATCGCCGAGCTTCTTCTTCTTGAGATCTTTGATGGCCGCAACCGTCGTGTCGATCTCGTGGAATGCTCCGACAACACCTTGCATCAGTGATGCCCTCCGCCCTGACCGTGCTTGACGCGCGGCGCGACGATTTCCTTGAGCTCGGCGATGGCCATCACGGGCAGCTGCTTGACGAACAGCAGGAACCACATGAAGAACCAGCCGAACGATCCGACGAGGAACGCCATGTCGACCCAGCTGGGGGCGTAGCTACCCCACTGCCAGGGTTCGAACTCGTGGGAGAGCGACGGCACGACGATGACGAAGCGCTCGAACCACATGCCGAGGTTGATGAACAGCGAGAGCACGAACAGCCACGTGGGATTGCGACGGAGCTTCTGCGACCAGAGCGACATGGGGAGGGACATGTTGCAGAGCAACATGATCCACGCGGCCCACCACCACTGTCCGAAGACGCGGTTGTAGAAGAACTCCTGCTCCGCCCGGACGCCGCTGTACCACGCGATGAAGAACTCGATCAGGTACGCGCAGCCGACCACCATTGAGGTGAAGAGCACGACCTTGGCCGTGGCGTCGAGGTGGTTGAGCGTGATGTAGTGCTCGAGCTTGAACCACTTCCGCATCGGGATGGCGATCGTCCACACCATCGCGAAGCCGGAGAAGATGGCGCCGGCCACGAAGTACGGCGGGAAGATCGAGGCGTGCCAACCCGGGGTGAGCGCCATGGCAAAGTCGAAGGAAACGACTGAGTGCACGGAGAGCACGAGCGGGGTGCTGAAGGCGGCGAGGAAGAGATACGCCTTCGCGAAGTGACGCCATTCACGGTCGCTGTTCCGCCAGCCGAGCGAGAGGATCGCGAGGATCCGCTTGCGCATCGGGTTGGTTTCCTTGTCGCGGAGGACCGCGATGTCGGGGATCAGGCCGATGTAGAGGAACGTGGTCGAGATGGTGAGGTACGTCGAGATGGCGAAGACGTCCCACACGAGCGGCGACTTGAAGTTCGGGAACAGCAGACGCCAGTTCGGATACGGCAGCAACCAGAAGAATTTCCACGGGCGCCCGATGTGAATGATCGGGAACAGACCGGCGGTCATGACCGCGAACACCGTCATCGCTTCAGCGGCGCGGTAGATCGAGGTTCGGAAGCCGGCGCGGAAGAGGAACAGGATGGCCGAAATGAGCGT
>CANJOX010000054.1 GCA_947475795.1 Gemmatimonadota bacterium | reverse complement strand
CTACTTCTGCTGCAGCGAGTCGGCGAAGGCCAGCAGCGAATCCCGCATCGAGGTGCCGGCGCCGTCCACCAGACGGCGGACGCCCTTCCACTGGCGGATGAGCGCGGAGCGCTCGGTGATCCGCGTTTCGATCACGCGGCGCTTGGACGTGCTGGCGTGCACCATGCGTCCTTCGCCCACGTAGATGCCGATGTGCGAGATCCGCTTGCCGCGACCGAAGGTGAGCAGATCCCCCGGCTTGAGCGCGGCCAGATCCTTCGGCACTTCACGACCCACGGTGGACTGCTTCTGCGCGGTGCGCGGGAGCACCACATCGAGCGCGCCCATGACGTACTTCACGAGACCGCTGCAATCGAGGGCGAGATTGGGCTTGGTGCCGCCGAGCTTGTAGCGCGTGCCGATCTGCCCGCGTGCCTTGGCCACAATGGAATCGCGCAGCCCCTGCGCCGACGCGCTGAACGCCGCGAACGGCTTGCGCGACTCGAGCGATTCCACCGACTGCGCCCGCACGACCGGCGCGCCCGCGACGAACGCGGCGCACAGGCTGAGCGAGAGGAGTTGGCGCGGAAAACGCATCACGAGAGACGGGTGCTCGGGGGGCGGTGTGGCAGCGGAAGGAAAAAGCTAGCCCGGCCGTGGCCGCCACGCTACCGGCCGGCATCACGCTACGGGAAACATTCGGTCCGGCTGCGGCTCAGCGGATGTTGAGCGCCTTGTGGGTCTGCACCGACAGCCGCCAGCGCGGGTGCGCCAGACAGTAGGCGAGGGCTGCGGCCGTGTTCTCCGCCGCGCGGGGGCCGTCCATGGGCTGCAGCAGGAAGTGCCGGAAATCGAGCCCCTCGAACCGTTCGGGGCGCGCGGTGGGCTGGGGGAAGACCAGCTTGAGCTCGTCGCCCCGGGTCTGGACCAGCGGCGCGTTGGCCTTGGGGCTTACGCAGATCCAGTCGAGACCGGCCGGCGCCACCTGCGTCCCATTGGTCTCGACGGCGATCTCGAACCCCTCGGCGTGCAGCGCCGCCACGGCGGCGGCGTCCAGCTGCAGCAGGGGCTCGCCGCCCGTGCACACCACGAACGGCCGCACATCCGCCGGGGCATCGGCCGGCCATCGGCTCTTCACGAAGGCCGCCAGCTCGGCGGCCGTGGCGAACTTGCCGCCGTCCGGCCCCACGCCCACGAAATCGGTATCGCAAAACGTGCAGACGGCCGTAGCCCGGTCGGCTTCACGCCCAGTCCACAGATTGCAGCCGGCGAAACGGCAGAACACCGCCGCCCGGCCGGCCTGTACCCCCTCGCCCTGCAGGGTGTAGAAACACTCCTTCACCGTGTACGCCATCGTCAGCCCACCGCGTAGGCGATCGGATCGGGGGACCCCGCCTCGGCGAATCCGCGCCGCCGCAACTGGCAGGCGTCGCAGTGTCCGCAGGCGGTGCCATCGGCCGCCGGATCGTAGCAACTGGTGGTGATCGCGTAGTCCACGCCCAGCGACGCGCCCAAGCGCACGATGTCGGCCTTGGTGAGGTGCTGCAGCGGCGCGTGAATGGTGAGCCGGTGCGTGCCCTCCACCCCTGCACGGGTGGCGAGATTGGCCATCTGCTCGAACGCGGCGATGTATTCCGGGCGGCAGTCCGGGTAGCCGGAGTAGTCCAGCGCATTCACCCCGATGAAGATCGCGTCTGCCCCCAGCGTCTCGGCCCAGGCCAGCGCGAACGACAGGAAGATCGTGTTGCGCGCCGGCACGTAGGTGACCGGAATCTCGTCGGAGGGATGGGCCACGTCGCGATCCTTGGGGACTTCCGCATCCCCGGTGAGCGCCGATCCGCCCCACTGCCGCAGGTCGATATCCACCACGACGTGGCGGGCCACGCCCTGTGCCGCCGCCACCCGCCGGGCCGCGTCGATCTCGACCGAGTGCCGCTGGCCGTAACGGAAGGTCATGGCGTACGGCGTGAATCCGTCGCGCCGGGCCACCGCGAGGGCGGTGGCCGAGTCGAGGCCTCCGGACAGGAGGACGACGGCGGGACGCGGCGGGGGCGCGGCGCCGGGCGACGCGGACGGGGAAAGAATCTCGGTCATCCGCGAAAGATAGCGAATTAGTTTGTACGCATGATCGACGTGCTCTCTGATCCGCAGGCGTGGATTTCCCTGCTGACCCTCTCGGTGCTCGAGGTCGTCCTCGGCATCGACAACATCATTTTCATCTCGATCCTCGCCGGCAAGCTGCAGCCGGTCGATCAGCCCAAGGCGCGGCGCTTCGGCCTGATGGGCGCGTTTCTGTCGCGTGTTGCGCTGCTGCTTTCGATCACGTGGGTGATGCGCCTCACGACGCCGCTGTTCACGCTGATCGGTCACGTGATCACGGGGCGCGATCTGATCCTCATCGTGGGCGGACTGTTCCTGATCGGAAAGGCCACGATGGAAATCCACAGCAAGCTGGAAGGGCCGGAGGAGTCGTCGACCACGGCGCGCGGCGGATCGTCGCTGTGGGCGACGGTCGCGCAGATCGCGGTCCTCGATATCGTGTTCTCGCTGGACTCCGTGATTACCGCCGTCGGCATGGCGGACAGCGTCGTCATCATGATCGCGGCCAACGTGATTGCGCTGGCGGTCATGCTGCTGGCCGCGACCCCGATCAGTGAGTTTGTGGAACGGCACCCCACGGTCAAGATGCTCGCGCTCGCGTTCCTCGTGCTCATCGGCACGAATCTCGTGGCGGAGGGTATGGGGCAGCACATCTCGAAGGGGTACACGTACGTGGCGATGGCCTTCTCGGTGCTGGTCGAGATGCTGAACATCCGGGCGCGCTCGAAAAACGAGGCCGTCCGGCTGCGCGGTGTGCCGCACGACGAGGACTCACCGGCATAACCCGGACCGGTCCGCCCGACGGGCCGGCTGGCCGCTATCTTCCCTCGATCTGTCCGACGCGCCGGCATGCTGATCGGTGCGTCGTCCTCTCTCAGGAGCAGGCCCTTCGTGCATCAGATCCGTCGTCGCTGGTTCGTCGCCGCCGCCCGGCTCTCGTGGGTGTGCGCGGCCGTGGTGTCGCTGTGCCCGGCCCCCACGCTGTCGGCCCAGTCCTCCGGCGCCCCACCGGCCGGCGCTCCGCCTGTCGGCGCTCCGCCTGCCGGCGACTCCGGCCGCGTCGTGCTGCCACCGCCCGCCCCCGATCCGCTGCGCGGCACGCCGTCGGCGATCGGTGCGCTCGGCACCCAGGCGCGGGCACTGCAGGATGGATTCGAACGCAACCATCGCACGGGGCTGCGGTTCTACAACGGCGGCGCCGACGCCTCGTGTGAGGTTCCGCTGGGGCGCATCTGCTACTGGAACAATAACGGCGATGTTCCGCCGCCGGCCGAGCGCAATGATGCGAAGCTCGAGCGCGAACAGTTGATGGAGTTGCTCACGCAGGCGCAGGCGGCCGATCCCAAGGACGACTGGGTCAGTGGCATGCGCGTGCGCTACGCGATCGAATCGGAGCAGCGCGAGGTCGCCGTGGCGGCGGCGCGCGCGTGCGCCGGGACGGGGTGGTGGTGCAGCGCCCTCGAAGGGCTCGCGCTGCACAACGCCAACCAGCACCAGAGCGCTACGGCCGCGTTTGCGCGGGCGTTGTCCACGATGCCACCGGCGCAACGGTGCGTGTGGACGGACATGACGTGGTGGCTCGATCCCACGATGCACGCGGCGTACAAGGCCACGGCGTGCGCCGATCGCGGGGCCGAGAACACGCGCATCGCGCGTCTGGCGCAGCCGCTGTGGATGCTGCCGGCCAACGACGTGCAAAACGAGCTCTACGCGCGCCGGACGATGTCGCGGGTGCATTCGCTGGCGCGTATTCCCTACGACCTGCAGTGGGGCGACGACCTGCTCGAATCGCAGGTACGCTACGGGTGGCCCACCGCGTGGTCGGTGCAGAACGGTGGCGTGGCCGATCCGCGTCCGCCGTCGGTGATCGGGCACGAGCCCACGCCGAGCTACGACTTCATGCCCCTCCCCGCGGCCATGGCCACGCCGGTCGCGGCGACGGCGGGCGACTGGAATCCGCGCCGCGCGAAGGCCCGCATGCGGTACGCGCCGCGGTACGCCAGCGGCTTCGGGGCGCTGCCGTATCAGTTCGCGCGGTTCCTGCGCGGCGATACCACGATTCTGGCCGGTGGCTACCGGCTCATGCGCGAGCTGGAAATGGGACGCGCGCCGTACACCGCGGCACTGACGCTCGACGCGTTCGATGGCACCGCTGCGCCGCAGGCGCGGCGCGACAGCGCACAGGCCAACGGGGCGTTGCTGCTGCCTCTGCCTACGAAGATGGTGGCCAGCCTCGAGGTACTCGCCCCAGTCGGCAAGCGTGCCGCCCGCGTGCGCACCGCGGTGCAGCCGCTCCCGGCGGGCACACGTCTCTCCGAGTATCTGCTGCTGCAGCGCGGCGACGTGTCGGCCACGCCGATGCTGGAGCGGAATGCGCTGCAGGCGTATGGCAGCAACGAGATCGAAGCGGGCACGTCGATCGGCATCTACTGGGAGATGTACCGGCCGGCCACGCCGGGGCAGCCGTTGCAGGTGTCGCTGCGCGCCACGCGTGTGGGGGCAGGCTTCCTGCAGAAACTGGGCAGCTCGTTCGGGCTGTCGAAAGCCGTGACGCCGGTGTCGATCAAGTACAACGACAATGGTCGGCCGGACGGCGGACCGGGACGCAGCCTGAACATCAATTTCCCGCAGGTGCCCGCGGGGGACTACCAGTTCACGCTGATGGTGTCGGGCGGTGGCATGACGGACAGCACGACGCAGGTGATCCGCGTGAAGGGCGGCAAGTAACTCAGGGGCGCTTGCCGCGCACCACGATCATGCCCACCGGGCTGCCGTAGTCGTCGTTGCCGATGGGCAGGCCGGGTGGTGCGATCCACGCGCCACCGTCGGCGCGCACCGTGACGCGGTGCACCCCGGGGGCGAGCTTGAGCTCCGCGCGCCACCGGCCGCTCTGGATGCGCCGCAGCGGCGTCACCGTCCATTCGGTGGCGTCGCCCATCAACTCCACCGACTCCGCCCGCGGGGCGTCGATCAGCAGCACCACGCGCAGGGTGTCGCCGTCAGGTGCGCTCACCCCGTCGGACACGGTCATCGCATCGACGGCGCCGATGGTACGCGTTTCGAACGCGAGGATCCCGCGCGGGGTGCCGTCCGTGCCGTGTGCCGGCAGGCGGGCAATGCGGACGCCCAGCGCCACGACCGGCGCAAACCGGCGGCGGCTGGTGCCGAGTTCGTCGCGGAGGGCCGTGCCACCGACGGTGGCCGTGTTGGTCGCGGCGGCCCCCACGAGCGACAACCACGCCGTGACCGGCTGGACGACCGCCAGTGAGGCCACGGTGGGCAGCATGGTCGGGACCGGCGCGAGGGCATCCTGCGAAATCCAGCTGGCCACGGGGGCGGTGACCGACACCAGCCACGTGGTCGGTCCGGTCTCGAAGCCGAGCGAGGCGATCCCGGTGGCGATGTCCCGCCGCTGCAGCGATCGCGTCGTCCGACGGCTCGTCAGCTGCGCATCGCCCGGCATCGACGCCGGGAGGGTGATGGCATCGCTCTCGTCGATCGTGAGCGTCTGCGTCGTGGTCCGCGTGGCGCGCTCCACCGAGAAGCCGAGTGAGAGCTCCATCCCCGCGACCTTGGTGACCACACCGGCTTCGGCGCGGCTCACGGCGCCGACGTCCACCCGCCGCGATACGGTGGTGTCGACGGCGCGGAGGGTCCAGTCGCCCACGTTCATCCCCGCGGGCATGCCCGCACTGAGGATGTCGGTGGTCGGGTTACCGCTGACCGACGCATGCCCGTAACTGATGGCGCTCCAGATGCGCTGCTCGCCCACGCGGGCGCGTGCCCGCAGGGCGACGGTGCCCTCGAGGGAGCCATCGGCCCCCACGCCATCGTACACGCGCCACGTACCGGTGCCGAGGGCGGCGAACCGCACGCGCCCGAGGCGGCCGATCGGCTGGGTGGCGCCCAGCCAGACATCGTTGCGCTGCGCGAGCGGGTTGCCGGTGCCGTCGGGGATCGCGGCGATCCCCAACACCGACAGGGTGGCGGCGTCGGTCACCGGACCGATGGTGGCGGCTGGCGCGATGGGTGCATCGCCACGGACCTGCGCGGCGAGCCCCGGGGCCCAGATGAGCACACCGACGGCGCCGGGCAGCGCGGCCCACGCGCGCGGACCGACGAGGAGGCGACACCGTGGGGCGGGCGCTCCCGGGCTCGTGCGAGCGCGAGGAAGTGACACGCGGGAGAGGCGGCGGGCGGGCGTCACGGGTCTGGAGGACGGACCGGTTTGCGGTCGCCCGTCGCGGGAGTGGACGGCGACACGACCCCGGCAACCGATGCGCGAACATAGCGATTCAGGGCATCGACGGCCATGCCGGGACCGCGCTGCGCATTTTTGGCCACGGTGGATTGCAGCCCGAGCAGGACCTCGTCGGCGCGCGGCAGGCCGGCGATCGCGGTCACCGCGTCGCGCGCGAGCTCGGCCGGCACGCCACGCCGGACCACATCGGTCAGTACGACCAGCGGCGTGACGGCCGCGCCCAGCGGACGGGCGCGGCGCACCGCGGCGAGCAGCGGCGCGTCGACACCGGCGCGGATCGCCGTGGCACCCGCGTCGAGCTCGGCCACGGAACTCCGCTCGCCGAGCGCGACTTTGGCGTCGGCCAAGGCGGCGGCGTGTGCGCGCACGACCGTGAGGATGCGCGCGCCCCCCACCCGTCGCGCGGCCCCTTCGAGCGCCCGGTTGATGAGCGGCGCGGTCGGCAGCCCCCGCGCGGCCGCATCGTCGAGCAGCGCGCGTAACGCGCTGGCCGTGAGCGTGTCGAAGCGGGCCGCGTCGAACTGCCCCTGCCCGTCGCGATACAGGAGGGTGTCGATCCCGATTGGGAGGGCGGTGGCCGACGCCGCCGACACAATGGCGGGGGCCGCTGCCGCTCCGGAGGCGGCCAGTGGCGAGAAGGCCGGCGCGCCGAGCAAGGCGGCCAGTACCCACCGCGCGCCGCGACCCAGGGTGGGGCGTGGCGCCATCACGGCCGACCGTCCACGATGACCGCGTTGGCGGGGCCGTAGCCGACGTCGGGAACCTGTGGGGCCAACGGGTCCACCAGCCATCGGCGCCCGTCGATGACGAACGCATACACGTGGCGTCCGGGAGGCAGGGGAACGCGCGCCGACCAGGCCCCGTCCTGCCGCCGCCGGACCATCGGCGTCGCCTGTTCGTCCCAGCCGTTGAAGTCACCCACGAGGGCCACCGCGCGGGCACGCTCCGGCAATTGCAGGTCGAAGCGTACGGCGTCGGTGCTCTCGATGGTGGCCCCCACGGGCTGCGTGGCGACAGGGCGCCACGGGCGCACGCTCACCGTCACGAGCAGCGCCGCCGCGGCCGCCGCGCCCCACCACCAGCGCGGGCGCAATGCCCCGCCCCAGGGGTGACGCGGCGCATGCATGGCGGCGGCCAGCACCGCCGTGGTGCAGCGGGCGATCAGGGCGGCATCGGGCGCGGGCAGCGCCGCGTACGACGCGCGCACCTGCGCGGCGAGCGCCTCGTCGTCCACCCAGTATCCCGGCTCCTCACGTGGGTCAGTCAAGCGACCTCCCGATCAGTGCGCGCAGCCGTTCACTGCCGCGTTTGACGCGCATTTTCAGCGCGGACTCACCGGCACCGGTCATGGCCGACATGTCACTGTATTCGAGCCCTTCGGCGTACTTGAGCAACAGCGCCTCACGTTGCAACGGATCGAGCTGCCCGAGGGCCCGCACGAGCACGGCGTCGTCGACGCCGGCGGGCAGGCCGTCCGGCGGGGCCGGCGCGGTCTCGAGCGCCATCTCGTCCTGGATAAATCGTCGGGTGCGACGCCCGCGGGACGTCAGGGCGTTGCGGCACTGGTTGGTCAGAATGCGGAACAGCCAGCCACGGAACTGGTCGCGCTCGTCGTACCGGCCGATGGCGAGATAGGCGCGCAGGAATGCCTCCTGCACCACGTCCTCGGCATCGGCCCGTTCACCCAGCATGTGGTACGCGAACCGCCAGCAGGCGTCGTAGTACCGCGACACCAGTGTTCCGAAGGCGTCGGGGTCACCTGAGCGGGTCCGCACGACCAGCTCCGCGTCGGTCATCGTGGTACAACACTCCAGCCGTGCGGCGCGTCACCGGCCCCGACGGGGCCGAGCCGGGCACGAATGGGAGACAGGCTCATCCCCCGATGGTCGCCACGGCCAGCATGAGCGAAAATGCCACGAACAGCGCCGTCGCCATCCGGTTCGTGCCGCCCACCCGGCGCAGGAACCGTTCGGCCTCGGCGGCCGGCAGCTGCTGCTGCACGATGAGCCGGTTGGCGGCCCGCGCCCGGCGGAACAGGAACCAGTTGGCCGTTCCCCCGGAGGCGATCACGGTGGACACGAAAATGGCGGCGTTCATCACCAGCAGGAACTCGTTTTCCGGCTGCTGCAGCGCCTGCACCGTGAGTGTCTTGTCCGTCCCCGTCAGCACGCGAAAGGCGAGCCCGGGCAGCAGAAAAAAGATCGCGAACGGCAGGTACAGCTTGCGGTACAGAAACCAGGCTGGCGGAAAGGCGAGCGCGGCGCTCCAGTTCCACGTGGGGACGAACGACGGGTCCTCGAGGAAGGGCGCCAGCTTTCGGCGATACACCCGGTCCCACTTCGGGCCGATGTAGTCCGCCATCACCGCCTCGCTGGGCACATCCGCGTTCGGTCGCTGGCGCGCCCAGCCGGGCAAGCCCGGCGCGGGCACGTCCGGCGCGGTCTCGGGTCGCGGTTCAGACGGACGCTCGTCGTCGGCGCCCGGTGGCATCGGTGGAAGGGTCATGAGGCCGCCGCGGGCTGCTGCTGGCTGAGGCAGTGCAACGTGCCCAGCCCCCACACCAGATCGACCGCGTGGATTCCCACGACGCGGTGCTCCGGCAGCAGCGCCGCCATGGTGTTCAGGGCGACACGGTCGTTCGGGTCGTTGAACGTGGGCACCAGGCACACTCCGTTGGCGATGTAGAAGTTCGCGTAGCTGGCCGGCAGGCGCGTTCCGTCCATGATCACCGCACGCGGATACGGCAGCGTGACGACTTCCAGCGGTTCACCGCGCGCATCCGTGGCGTGGTGCAGGCGGTGCAGATTGTCGAGCGAGCGTGCGTGGTTCTCGTCGGCCGGATCCTCCTCGTGCGCCAGCACGATCATGCCGGGCGCCACGAACCGCGCGATGTCGTCCACGTGCCCGTGGGTGTCATCGCCCACACACCCCTCGCCCAACCAGATGGTGCGCGTGATGCCGAGGTACTGGTGAAAGGCGCGCTCGTAGTCGGCGCGCGTGAAGCCGGGATTGCGCACCTGGACGTCCGAGAGCAGCCACTCCTCGGTCACCAGCAGCGTGCCCTGACCGTCGGTCTCGATGCCGCCGCCCTCGAGAATGAGCCGCTGGCCGTTGTCGTGGCGCACCGCTTCCACGCGCGGCAACGCCGTCACGCGGGATACCGCCTCGGGCACATGCCCATCGAGCGCGTAGTTGTCGTACTTGCTCCACGCGTCGAATCCCCAGTGCACCAGCGCCACGCGGCCGTCGGCGCGGTGCACCGCGGTGGGCCCCGAGTCGCGCAGCCAGACGCGATCGGTGGGCTGCACGTGCAGGCGGTACCGCGCGGGATCGACATCGTGCATGGTCAACGCGGCGCGCGCACTGTCGCACACGGCGTCGTCCTGACACAGAATCTCAACCCGTTCGTGCGGCGCGAGGGCACGCACGATCTCGGCGTACACCCACGGGATCGGGGCGAACTTGCCGGGCCAATCGGGTTCGTGCGTGGGCCAGCCGATCCACGTGGCGTCGTGGCGCTCCCACTCGGCGGGCATCCGCACCGGACCGAGCGCCGTGGGCGCGATCAATCCGCTCAACGTCCCAGCCAGCGCTGCGTGATCGGCCCGTACGCATCGATGCGACGATCGCGCAGGAACGGCCAGTTACGGCGCGTCTCCTCGATCAGGCCAAGGTCACACGCGGCCACCAGAATCTCCGGCGTCGTGCCGGCCTGGGCGAGATAGCGTCCGAACGGATCGGCGATGAACGACTGCCCGAAGAACTCCAGCCCGTCGGTGCCCGGCTCCGCCTCGAAGCCCACGCGGTTGGGCGAGGCCACAAACACGCCGTTGGCGATCGCATGCGCGCGCTGCGCGGTGCGCCACGCATCGACCTGCGCGTCGCCGAAGGTGGCCTTCTCGGCGGGGTGCCACGCGATCGCCGTGGGGTAGAACAGAATCTGCGCGCCCAGCAGGGCCGTGATACGTGCGGCCTCCGGGTACCACTGATCCCAGCAGATCAACACCCCGATGTCGGCGTACTTCGTGCGCCACACCCGGAACCCGTTGATGCCCGGATGCGTGTCGTGGCGCTGGTCGCCCGTCACGTCACCGGGGGCGAAGTAATACTTCTCCTCGAAGAGCGGATCGTGCGGGATATGCATCTTGCGATACGTCCCGAGCACACGGCCGTCGGCATCGATCACGGTGGCCGAGTTGCGGTACAGCCCCGCGGCCTCGCGTTCGTAGAACGGCACCACGATGACCACATCGAGTTCACGCGCGAGCGCCTGAAACGTCTGCACCGTGGGGCCGTCGGCCGGCTCGGCGATGTCAAACCGTTCGGGCTTGACGCTCTTGCAGAAGTACGGCGCGTTGAAGAGTTCCTGCAGGCAGATGATCTGCGCGCCGCGCGCCGCCGCTTCGCGTACGCGGGCGATGGCGTGGGTGACGTTGCCGGCGAGATCGTCCGTCGCGGTGTCCTGAATGACACCGATGTGCACAATGTGGGCCATGCCGAAAAGTCACCGATCCCGGGGCCGGGGGCAACGAGGTGGCGTCACCGTTTTTGGCGCGGTGACCGGGACTTCGCCGCGGGCGGGTCGAGCACGGGCTGGAGATACGCCAGCAGAATGCGCCGCAGATCGTCCAGCAGCGGCTTCTTGTCGGCGGCCACCGCCCGGCCGCGGCGCGCGAGCAGCGACTGGCCGAGTGACGCGGCCACCAGCGCGACGCGACGGCGGTCGCGCGTGGTGAGCGTGGGATTGCGCGCCGCGAAGAGCACGTCCAGCCGGTCCACGAAGGATTCGAACAGCTGCGCCCGCAGGCGCGCCGGCGCCGAGCGTGTGTCATCGGCGGGACCTTCCACCGTGGCGAACACGCGCCGGAACGCGGGGTGTGTGTCGTGAAACTCGGCGAGCGGTTTGACGATACGATCGATCAGGCGGTCCAGCGGGACGCCGTGCGGATCCATGGGGAACGCCCGCTCGTGGATGGCGCGCATCTCGTCGGCGTACCGGAGCGCGAGCGCCGCCAGCACCGCGTCGCGGTTGGGGAAAAACTGGTACAGTGATCCTTTCGCGGTCTTGGCGCGTAACGCGATCGCTTCCGCAGTGGCGGCCTGCAACCCTTGCTCCGCAATGACGGCCGCGGCGGCATCGAGCAGCAGTTCCACCCGCGCCTGCCCCCGTGACTGTCGTGGGCGTCGGCGAAACGCGTCGGCCGTCGGTACGTCGGCGGCCGTCCCGGATGTGGTCACGACCGTCCCCGCTGCCGGCACGGCCTCGTCGGCACCGGAGGCGTCGCTGAGGGCGGTGCCGCGGGCGGTGCCAGTGGTGGAACGGGCGGCGCGTTTGGCGGGCATAGGCCAACGATACTGACCGGCGCCCCGCGATGCACGGCGCGGGGCGGGACGGATCAGCCGCGTGTTCCGTCGCGGATCAGCAGCGCGACGACGTCCATCACGTTGGTGCCCGTGGGACCGGGGCGGAGCAGGGCGTCGGCGGCATCGAGCGGCAGCCATGAGCGCCCGGTGGCCAGATCCGCCTCGGGCGACCGCCCCGCACGGCGGGCCAGCCCGGGCACGGCGGCATCGACGATCGCACCGGCGGCGTCGGTGGGCCCGTCCCGCCCGTCGGTCCCGGCGGCCAGCACCGTGATGCGCCACGCCGCGGGGTCACCGTGGGCGGCGGCCTCTTCAAGTGCGAGGGCCGCCGAGAGGGCGAGCACCTGCATGCGGCCGCCGCGGAGCGGCTCATCCGCCACGGGGGTGCCGTGGTCAGCCGGGCGCAGATCGTCCTCCTCGCCGCGGGCGAGCGCGCGGTCGATGGTCTCACGCAGGTTGACCACCGGTTCGCCGCCGCAGAGCAGCAGCGACGTCCCCGGCGGCGCCTGCTGCGCCATCTGCAGCGCGAGCCGCGCCATCGAGTCCCCCAGCAGTGCGGCATCGCCTTCGAGCGGGGCCTCCTGCACGTGGAGCGCGGTAATGCCGGTTGCGCGGGCGTGCTGTGCCATCGCCTGTACGGCGTCGCGATTGCGCGCCACGAGGGTGTATCCCACGCGCTCGAACGCGGGATGGCTGGCCGTGGGGACGACGGGCGGGTGGCCGGCCCCTTCGAGGCCGAGGACGATGCCCATGGCGCGCTCCACGCGGGCCCGCATGTCGTGGGCGTCGAGCAGGGCGAGGAAGGTG
>CANJOX010000053.1 GCA_947475795.1 Gemmatimonadota bacterium | reverse complement strand
TGCGGCGGCGACGGGGCACCGCGCGATGTCACCGAACAGGACCTGCTCGACCTCGAGCGCGAACAGTTCCTCAGCCTCCTCGGCACCAAGGAGACGCAGGAGCGGATCGCGTACACCCTCAAGACCGGCAAGCCGCTGCGCAATTGAGCGCGCGGCAGGAGAGATAGCGATGACCGAGGTCGTAATCGTCAGCGCCGCCCGCAGCGCCGTGGCGCGCGGCAAGGCGGATGGGGCACTCGCCAGCGTCCATCCGGTGGACCTGTCGTCTGCCGTCATGAAGGCGGCCATCGATCGCGCGGGGATTGACCCCGCGATCGTGGAAGACGTGCAGTGGGGCTGTGCCATGCCCGAAGCGTCGCAGGGACTCAACCACGCGCGGCTGGCATGGCTGCGCGGCGGGTTTCCGGTGGAGACGTCGGCCGCCACCGTGAACAGGTTCTGTTCGTCGGGGCTGCAGTCGGTGGCGTACGCCGCGCAGGCGATCATGGCCGGTCAGGGCGACGCCGTGATGGCCGGTGGCATCGAGATGATGTCGCAGGTCCCGATGTCGGGGTTCAACGCCCGACTCTCGCCGGAGATCACCGAGAGCTACATCGGCATGGGCTTCACCGCCGAGCGCGTGGCCAGACGCTGGGAGATTTCGCGGGCGGCGCAGGACCAGTTCGCGTTCGACAGTCAGCAGAAGGCGGTGTCGGCGATTCAGCGTGGCGTGTTCACCGAGGAAATCGTCCCGATCCACACGCAGCGCGACACGTGGAAGGGCGCCGCGAAGTCGGTGCAGGACGTCGTGTTCGCAACGGATGAATGCCCGCGCGCCGAGACCACGCTCGAGGGACTCGCCAAGCTGCGTCCGGCGTTCTCGCCCACCGGCACGGTCACCGCCGGCAATGCCAGCCCGTACTCCGACGGCGCGGCGGCCGTGCTGGTCATGAGCGCCACCAAGGCCAAAGAACTGGGGCTCACCCCACTCGCGCGCTTCGTGAGCTTCGCGGTCGCCGGGGTCTCTCCCGACATCATGGGCGTCGGCCCGATCAAGGCCGTCCCCAAAGCCCTCGCCCGCGCCGGACTCACCCTCGCCGATCTCAAGCTCATCGAGTTCAACGAAGCCTTCGCGGCGCAGGCGCTGGCCGTGATCAAAGAGCTCGGCATGGACACGGCCATCATCAATGTGAACGGCGGTGCCCTCGCGCTGGGACACCCGCTCGGTGCCACCGGCGCCAAGCTCACCACGCAACTCGTGCACGAACTCAAGCGGCGCGGCGGCGGTTACGGCATGGTGACGATGTGCATCGGTGGCGGAATGGGTGCCGCCGGCATTTTCGAGGTGTACGGGTAGCAGAACCCATGGCTCACGGCCCATGGCTCACGGCCCATGGCTCACGGCCCATGGCTCACGGCCCATGGCTCACGGCCGAGAGCCCACAGCCAGAGAGCCCACAGCCCGCAGGTACGAGCGGCTGTGGACTCCGGGGCTGGGAGCTGGGGGCTGACGGCCGTGGGCCGTGGGCCATCAGCCGTGGGCCGTTGGCTGTTACACCACTCCCCTCTCCGCCGCACTCTTCGCCGCAACCCCGAGCGCCTGCACGACCTGCCCCAACACCGCGAAGCGTGGATCGCTGGTCAGCCCCTTCACGTGCCGCGCGTAGATCTGCTGCGCAATCACCGCGACCTTGAACAAACCGAACGCATAGTAGAACGGCGCATCGCTCACATCGATCCCGCGTTGCGCGCCGTACACCGTCACCAACTCGGCGCGGGTCATGGCACCCGGCAACGCCGTGATTCCCAAGCCAAGCGCACGAAAAATCGGTGCGTCGTCGGCTTCGACCCAATACGCGAGACTGGTGCCGAGATCCATCAGCGGATCGCCGATCGTGGCCATCTCCCAGTCGAGAATCGCACGGACCCGCGAGAGATCGGGCTCGAGGACGAGATTGTCGAGCTTGAAGTCGTTGTGCACGAGCGTCGCGGCGCGATCGGGAGGACGGTGTGTTTCCAGCCATGCCGCCACCCAGTCGAGCGTCGGCACATCGTCCGTGCGTGACGCCTCCCATCGCTTCGTCCACCCTCGTACCTGACGCTGGACGTAGCCATCCGGACGTCCCAGCGACGCGAGCGGCTCCGACGACACATCCACGGCATGCAGCTGCGCGAGCGCGTGCACAAAGGTGTGCGAGAGCGCGGCCAGTCTGCCCGGCATTGCGGCGGCGTCATCGGTGAGCATCGCGGGCGGTTTACCGCGGAGGATCACACCGTCCACATATTCCATGAGGTAAAACGGCGCACCGATCACGCTGGCATCATCGCATCGCGCCACCGGAGCGGGCACCGGAACGCCCAGTGGACGCAGCGCCGTGAGAATGCCGTGCTCGCGCCCGACATCGTGGGCGATCCCCGCCGCGACACCGCGCGGCGGACGGCGCAGCACGAGCGCGCGCGTCCCCTGCGCGTGCTCCACGGTGACCAGATACGTCAGGTTCGAAAAGCCGGAGGGGAATTGCCGGATGAGCAGGTGCGCCCCCGGCGGTACCAGCGCGGGCACCGACGTGACGAGCCACGCGAGCAGCGCGTCGGCGTCCACCTGCTCACCCTCGCGCAGCGCGATGGTGCCGTCAGTCACGGGGTGTGGCGGACGCGAGATAGGGCTTGAGTGCCCTCCGGGCGATCACGGACCGGTGTACTTCGTCCGCGCCGTCATAAATGCGGGCCGCACGCTCGTGGCGGTACCACCACGCCAACGGGGTATCGTCCGTCATCCCCAGCGCGCCGTGCGCCTGAATCGCGCGATCGAGGACGCGCTGCAGCGTGTTCGCCACGAACACCTTGATGTACGCAATCTCCTCACGCGCTGCCTCCTGTCCCTCGCGCGCCATGCGCGTGGCCGCATCCATCACCATCAACCGCGCCGCATGGATCTCGATGCGCGAATCGGCGATCCAGAACTGCACCTGCTGCTTGTTCGCCAACACGTCCCCGGGCGCCAGCTCGCGCGACGCCGCACGTCGACACATCAGGTCGAAGGCCCGTTCGCAAATACCGATCCAGCGCATGCAGTGATGGATGCGCCCGGGACCGAGCCGCTCCTGCGCCAGCGCGAAGCCACGGCCCGGTGCGCCGAGGATGTTCGTGACGGGCACGCGCACGCCGTCAAAGCGCACCTCGGCGTGACTCGACCACCCGCCGCCGCTCTCGCCCATGACCGCGATATTGCGCACCAGCGTGTACCCCGGCGCGGGCAGCGGCACGAGGATCTGGCTGGCACGGGCGTGCTTGTGCGGGGCGTCCGGTTCGGTCACCGCCATCACCACGGCGAACGACGCCCCATCGGCGCTGCTGGTAAACCACTTGTGCCCGGTGATCACGAGTTCGTCGCCGTCGCGCACCGCCGTGGTGGACATCCACACCGGATTCGAGCCGGCGTGCTCCGGTTCAGTCATGGCGAAGCAGCTACGGATCTCGCCGCGCGCCAGCGGTTCGAGATATGTGGCCTGCTGCTGGTCGGTCCCGAACTGCAGCAGCAGCTCCATGTTGCCGACGTCCGGCGCCTGGCAGTTGCATGCGTAGTGACCATACGGCGTCCACCCCAGCACCTCGCTCAGTCTCGCGTACGCATCGAGCGGCATGTCGAGTCCACCCAGCGCGCGCGGCAGGAAGGGCGCCCAGAGGCCGCGGGCACGGGCCTCCGCGCGCACACCGGCGAGGAGCGGTTCGCTGTGCGCCCACGTGCCGTGGAGCAGCTGCGATTCCAGCGGGACCAGCACCTCCTGCACGAACGTGCGCGCCGTGGCGAGCAGCGCGTCCACCTCGGTGGCCGGCATGGAACGGGCATGGCTCACGTGAGATACCCGCCATCCACCATGTACACGCCGCCCGTGCAGTACGACGAGGCGTCCGACGCGAGAAACAGGGCCAGGCCGGCCACGTCATCAGGCACACCGATGCGACGGATCGGCTGATGGCCGAGGACCTGATCGGCGATCTGCGCGTCCTGCCAGAGGGCCTTCGAGAACTTCGTCTTGATCAGCCCGGGGCAGATCACGTTGGCCCGGATCCCGTCGGCGCCCCACTCCTGCGCCATCACCTTCGTGAGCGAGATCAGCGCGGCCTTGCTCACGCTGTAGAGTCCGAGACCCGCCTCGGGCGACACGCCGCCGATGCTCGAGAGATTCACGATCGAGCCGCCGCCGCGCTGCGCCATCACGGTGTGCGCCGTCCGGCACAACTCGAGCGGCCCCTTGAGGTTCACGGCGAAGATCTTGTCGAACGCCTCGTCGCTGGCCTGCTGCAACGGACCGAAAATCGGATTGGTCGCGGCGTTGTTGACGATGATGTCGATCCCATCGAAGTGCTCGATCGTCCGGGCCGCGAGTTCGTGGGCATCGGCGGCTTGGCCCATGTGCGCCGGCAGGCCGAACACCTCGAGTCCTTCAGCCCGGAGCGCGGCCACCGCCGCATCGACGTGCTCCGCCTTGCGGCTCGAGATGGTCACGCGGGCGCCGGCACGCGCCAGTGTCGTGGCAATGGCGAGACCGATGCCGCGCGTACCACCGGTCACGATGGCCACTTTGCCGTCGAGGCGCAGGCGGGCCAGCGCATCGCTATGGGGTGAAGTCAGAGGCTCGTGCATGACGGAGTGGGATGAAAGGACAGAACGGAGTGCCGCGACCGCGGCCTCACACCAGCGTACGCCGTAGGAACGTCAGCGTGCGGTCCCACGCGAGCGCGGCCGCCTCCGGCTGGTAGATCGCGGGGCGGGTATCGTTGAAGAACGCATGACCGGCGTCGTAGACGTACGTCTCGGCCGGTACGCCGGTGGCCGCCACCGCCGTCATCAGCTCGTCCACGCGCGCCTGCGGGATCGAGGCATCGTGCGCACCGAAGTGCGCCTGCACGGGCGCACGCAGCGCCGTGATATCCACCGGCACCCGCGGGTTGAAGATGCCATAGAAATCCACCACCGCGTCGATCACATCCGGGTGCGCCGTGGCCGCGTACAGGGCCAGCTGCCCGCCCATGCAGAAACCGATCGCGCCCACCTTGTTGGGCAAGACGGCCGGGTGCGCCCGCAGATACTCAGCACCGCCGCGGAGCGCGGCTGCCGTGGCCGGCAAGTCGAGCTCCATCATGAGCCGACGGGCCTCGTCGGGGGCCGTCGTCGATTCGCCACGGTACAAGTCGGGGGCCAGCGCCACGAAACCGGCCGCCGCGAAGCGGTCGGCGAGCTGCTTGATGTGATCCACCAACCCCCACCATTCCTGCAGCACCAGCAGTCCGGGGCCGTGGCCCGACGGCGGGAGCGCGAGGTACCCGGCGGCCGTGCCGCCGTTCGCATCGAAGTCCACCATCGTGCCATTCATGCAGTCATCCTCTCCGAGTACCGGTGACGCCGGAACGCCTCAACGGCTGGTCACAGCTGCGTATCCACCTGCTCGCCACGAATCGCAAACACACGGGCTACCGCCTGACCGATCTTGTTGTTCGGTGTGCTCGCCCCGGCCGTGATGCCGACCCGCAACGCGCCCGCGCGCGGAATCCAGTCGGTGAGCGACTCCTCGTGATGATGCGGACCGATGGTGCGGAAGCGCACGGCGTTCCCCTCGACGTCGATGTCGTCCGGGTCGGCGATGTGGTACGTCGGGACCTGCTCCGCACACAGGGCGGCCAGCGAAATCGTATTGCTCGAGTTGTAGCCGCCCACGACCACCATCAGATCGAGCGGCTCCCGCAGCAATTCGACCACGGCGTCCTGACGGTCCTGCGTGGCGCTGCAGATCGTGTCGAACGTGCGGAAGTGCTCCGAGCGGTGCGCGTCGCCGTACGCGCGCGCCATCGCCTCACCCACCGCCGCGCCGATCGCCAGCGACTCGCGCGCCAGCATGGTGGTTTGGTTAGCCACGCCGATCCGGTCGAGGTGCACGTCGGGATCAAAATGGTCCGACGCCGCCCGCGCGAACTTGTCCAGGAACGCCGCGCGCGTGAGCGCGGGACGCGCGGTGGGACGGCCCGCCCGGTGCTCGATGTAGTCCATCACGAGATCGGCTTCGTCCATGTCGCGCACCACGATGTACTGACCGCCGGGGTACTTCTCCACCTGCGACGCCGTCGCGCGGGTTTCCTCGTGGTAGTACTTGCCGTGAATGAGCGACGTGAATCCATCGCGGGCGTACACCTCCACCCGCTTCCACACGTTCAGCACTGAGCCGCACGTGGTGTCCACTACCACGCACCCCAACTCGCGCAGCGTCTGGAAATCCTGGATGGTCACGCCGAACGCCGGCAGGATGACGACGTCCGCCGGCTCCACCGGCGCATAGTCGAAGCCTTTGCCGCTCGCGGCGAGGAACACCACCCCCATCTCACGCAACTTCGCGTTGACGTGCGGATTGTGGATGATCTCCCCCGCCAGAAAAATCCGCTTGTCGGGGAATTTGATGCGGGTCTGATAGGCGTAATCGACGGCGCGCTCCACGCCGTAGCAGAACCCGAACTCCTTCGCGAGACGCACCGTGGTGTCGCCCGCCGCCAGCGTGTACTCGCGCGCGCGGAGCATATCCACCAGCTGACCGGTGTAGTCGGCGGCGAGCGTATCCTGCACCTCGGCCTTGAGACCGAAGCCTTTGCGTACGTAGGTGGTATCGGACATACGGCGCAATCTAGCGCGTGTCCGGCGTGCCGGCCCGAGCCTCCTCGACCGTGAGCACGAACGGCGCCAGCGCGGTCCGCGCGCTCCGCGGCAGCGGTCGCTTGGCGAAGCCCTCCACCGTCACGCACACCACCACCATCGATATCGCGGCCACCAGCGTCTGCCGCTCGGCGTGGCGCACATCGACCTGGAGCGTGAGGGAGGTCTCCCCCATCCGCGACACGTAGGTCACGAGCGCCAGGTCGTCGTCGATCCGCGCCGGCGCGTAATAGTCGATTTCCAGACGGCGGCGCGGCATCCAGACTGTGGGCTGGTCGAACAGCATGGCGTAGGGCAACCCGGCCGCCCGCAGCAGCTCCTGTTCGGCCAGCTCCACCAGCCGGGTAAAGGCGCTGAACCGCATGATGCACACGAGGTCCACGTCCGCCCAGCGAACGCGCTCGTGAATGACGAAAGGACGTGGTGCCGTCATGGAACCCGTGGCCGGACGGTGACAGGATGTCGGGCGATTCCCTATGGCCGGGGTGCCCGCGGGCAAGCAACGTCGTGCAATGTATCAGACCATTCTCGTTCCGTTCGACGGCTCGCCGCTGAGCGCCCGCGCGCTGCCGATTGCCGCCGCCCTCGCCAAGGCGACCGCCGCCCGCCTGCACGTGGCCCTCGTGCACGACCCCAGCGCCTTCATTCCGTTCATACCGGGGGAGGTCTCCATTCCCGTGTACGATGCGGAACTGGAAAGCGTCAACCGGCGCGAACATCAGGAGGCCCTCGACGTGGCCGTCGCCCAGCTCACGGCCACCGGGGTAAACGCCGTGGGCGTGTTGCTGGAGGGGACCGTGATCGAGGCGCTACTGGAGCACGCGAAGGCGGCGGCCGTGGACCTCACGGTCATGTGCACGCATGGGCGCAGCGGCTTCGCCCGCCTGCGCCTCGGCAGTGTCGCCGCGGCGTACCTCACCCATGCCACGGCCCCGGTCTACATGGTGCGCGGCGCTGGGAGTGAGGCCGTCCCCGAAATGCCCACGGGCACACTGCTCTGCCCCATTGACGGCTCCGCCTTCTCCGAGGCCGTCATTCCGCACGCCGCGCGCTTCGCACAGGTCACAGGTCTCACCATGGCACTACTGGCCGTGGTGGTGCCGCATGCCGTGCCCATGGCACCCTTCGGGGCGGCGGAGATCCTCGCGGACGGCAGCGCCCTGGCGATGGAAGAGGCCGGTCACCTCGCGTACCTCCAGCGGCTCGTCGAACAGTGCCCGGCGGGGACCACCGTCCACGCCGTCACCGACATGAGCGTCTCGCGTCGGATCATCGAGGAGGCCACCCGGCTGAACGCCGGTGCCATCGCCATGGCCACGCACGGCCGCGGCGGGTTCAAGCGTTTGCTGCTGGGTAGCGTGGCCGACGAGGTACTCCGGCACACACACACGCCGGTGCTCGTCTACCGGCCGTCCCTGACGTCCGAACAGACGGACGCATCGTAGAAATCCGGGGCCAGCCACGGCGCCAGCGCGTACGCGACCATGGGTTCGTACGCGCCCTGTCGGTCGATAAGTCCCGCCGTGAGAATGCCCACGGCACCGCGGCCATGCTTGGTGCCGACCACCTGGGCCACGGCGTCCATGGCGTGCCCCAGCTCCTCGCCGGCCCGGATGCGCGCTGCCACGATCTCCGGCAGCGGCATCGACAGCGACCCCCCAAGCCCTTCGCACCCGGTGCGGTCGATGACCACGGCCCACGCGCACGTGCGCATCCGGCCATCGGGGAGCACCACCACGCCGCCCTCGAGCCCCACGGCCAGCTCGGCGTCCGACACCGCGAGTGCCCCCAGCGCCCGCTGCCGCGCCCCCCGCTGCGTCTCCTCGTCGCCCAGCGGCTGAGCCGGTACTCCGCTCGGCACCTCCGTGCCGAACACCGTCAGTGCGGCGACCCCCGACGCGGGCAGCAGGCGGGCGAGCACCGCCCGCACCGCCGCGATCTTTACCGGATTGCCCGAACCGACCACCACGCGCGTGTACGAAAAGCTCATCAGACGGCCTGTCGCGGAAGAACGGTGAACGGACGAGATCCAGCGGGCCGCTTGCTCGCAGCCACGTACCCAAGTAACCTAGCTCTGCCGACTCTAGGAGTGACCCGCCACCGTCTCCGACGCGCGGCGGGCCAGCGCGCCGGTGGCTGACGCGCGCGACCGTCCACCGGGACCCGTGACACCTCGCACGCGACTCTGGCTCGACTTCGTCAACACCGACGCCGCCGCGCAATCGCCGGGGGGGGACTTGTTGCGCGATTTCGAGGCGCTGCTCGTGTGGTCGCAGCGTCAGGGCGCCGTGGACGACGAGCGCGCCGCCGGCATCCGCCGCCGCGCGGTCCTACAGCCGGCCGCCGCGGCGGCCACGCTGGTCGATGCCCGACGGGTGCGTGCCGCGCTGCGTGTGCTGGCCGAGAAGGGTCTGGTGACCGAGCGTGTTCGTGAGGATGCCGTGGTCGAGATCAATCGCGTGCTTGGACGCAGCGCCGGCACGCGCCGCCTCGATGCGGTGCCGACCGGTGGCTACACCCGCGCCTTCGTACCCACCGGCGATGCCTTTGCGGGGCTCATGATTCCGATCGTGGAATCAGCGGCCGACGCGCTGGTGGACGATGAACTGGCCCGGGTGCGGTGCTGCGCCGATCCGCGCTGCCATCGCGTGTTCCTCGACGGCACCAAGAACGGCCTGCGCCGCTGGTGCGACATGGGCACCTGTGGCAATCGCGCGAAGGCGGCCCGCCATCGCGCCCGCTCCGAGACCCGACGCTGATGACGCGGCCGGCGCGCGGATGACGACACCGCACACGCCCATGCGGGCCCTCGATGCGATCCCGCGCCCCGACGGCGATCTGGATGTGACGCTCGAGCGTGGGTTCGTCGCGTCGCTACGCTGGCTGGTGGCCGAGGGCGACGCACGTGGCGTCCGGCGCATCGCCGTCGAGCTCCGGGCGTTACGCGAAGCGCTGGCCGCGCTCGACGAAACGCGGGCCGCGCGCGACGAATTCGCTCGGCGGGCGCAGGAGTTCGACCGCGAACTGCACGCCGCGATGGCCATGCTGGGCCCCGGCACCGCCATCGACGGCAACGGCTCGCTGGTGCAGCGTCTCGCGCGACTCCGGGAACGGCTGGCCGAAGACACGGCGCAGCGTCGTCAATTGACGCTCGAGCGGGATGCGTGGCGCGCCATGTGCACGCTGCTCACGCAGACGCGCGCCCGCGTGCACGAGCTGCTCGAGGACACCGAGCGCGAACGCGACCAGCTGGCGGGCGCGCTGGACGTTTTGAAATCGCGCGTCCTCGAACTCGCAACGCTGCACGACGATGCCGCACGTGACGCGACCGCCAGTCGGACTGAGCTGGCGGCCGTGCGGGAGAAACTGCGGCGATGGAGCGGCACCGTGGAGCGCGCGCTCACCGAACTGGCCGCGGCGGCCGGCGACGCCGCGCGCGACGCCTGAGGAGCCGGCGTCGCGCGGTGTGCTGCGTTACGCGTTCACCAGCGTCGTGACCTTCGGCGCAACGACCGCGCGCACCACGGACTCCTTCAGATAGCCCATCTCCACCGCGTAATTGGCCAGCTTCCGCTGCAGCAGCCGGCGGCCACGGAACAGCCGCGACTTCACGGTGCCTTCGGGCACGCCCAGCACGTTCGCGATCTCGGCGTAGCGCAGTCCCTGTAGATCACTCAGCACGACGGCCGAACGATACTCCTCGGGCAGCGCGCGGAGCGCGCGGGTGATTTCGTCGTCGAGAAAGGAATCGTAAAAGCGACCTTCCGGATCGGCCTCGCCGACCGCTTCGAACAGCGCCCACCCTTCGGTGTCCTCCGGCTGCTGCACTTCACGGGCGTCGATGCGGCGCTTCCGGCTCACGAACACGTGGTACAGGATCGTGAACAGCCAAGCGCGGATGTTGGTGCCGAGATGGTACTGCTCCCAGCGCTCGAGGGCGCGCAGCAGGGTGTCGGACACCAGGTCTTCCGCGTCGTCGCGCGAGCGCGCGAGCTTCAGCGCAAATGAATAGAGCGCGTCCAGATGCACGAGCGCCTCGCGCTCGAACTGCGCCCGCCGGGCCGCGCGATCGCCGCTGCGATCCGCCGTGTCACCCGCGTCACGCGACACCGTCGCCTGATGGACTGCGCCGTCGTTCATCGTCACCATGATCCCATCTCCCTTCTGCGCACCGCGCAGCAGTCGCCGTACCCTGCCATCGGAGGAACCGACATGTTCCTCCCGACGTCTTTCGTGAGGTCCCGCAGTTACTCGAGGTTCCGGTGTGTCGGCATCGCGGCGCCATCGCGCACGTGCATGCCGATGAAGCGCTTGAGGTCGGCCGCAATGCCTTCGAGCACCGACAGATCGCGCTTCACCCGCGTCATGAGCACCGCCCCTTCGAGCGCGGCGATGATGAACCGGGACAGCCGTACGGCATCGACATCGTCCTGCAACTGCGGCCGCGCTTCCCACAGGAGTGAGCGGATCTGGCTGGCCCACCGCTCGAACACCGCCTCGATGCGCACCCGGAACCCCTCGTGTGCGTCGGCGAGTTCGGCCGCGAGGTTGCCGAACGGCGAGCCACGGCGACCGCCGCTCTCCGACTGCAACGCCACCACGGCGTCAATGAACAGGCTCAACCGTTCCAACGGATCGATCATCGGCTCGCGCAGGATCGCGAGACCGCGCTCGGCGAATCGCTCGAACTGGCGGTTCAGGACCTCATAGCCGAGTTCTTCCTTCGACTTGAAGTAGTGATAGAAGTGGCTTTTGCCACTCAGTTTCGCGCCCTTGATGACGTCGTCGACCGAGGTCGAGGTGAACCCTCGCTCGGAGATCAACGTCGCGGCTGCGTCCAGGATTTGCGTTCGGCGTTCTGACATCGTGGGATGATGTTAGGACCGCTCGGTCCTAATATCAAGCCCTCTCTGGAAATTCGCAGTAAGCGACTAGTTGACAAAGGGTTACGTATACGGGAGGATTGCCGGTATGCCAGAGATGACGTCGGGGGAAACAGCAGAAATAGGACCGGACGGTCCGAGCGACCGTTCCGCGGCCGAGAGCGGGCGCGAACGCCGCCTCGTCACGCGCACGTTCCTCGAACTGACGGCGCGTGAACAGCTCAGCGAGGGGAAGCCGCCAGCGCTGCCAGCCACGCTCGAATGGATCGATCCCTGCCCCACCCCGCGCTGGCGCGCGCTGTACCGGCAGATCGGCGCCCCATGGCACTGGCACGACCGCGATGCGTGGGAGGATCACCGCCTCGATGCGCATCTCGCGCGATCGGATGTCCGCGTGTTCCGCGTCGCCGCCGCGGCGCCAACCAACACCCCGGCACCCGCCGACGCGGGTTTCCTGGAACTGGAGAGACACGCCGACGGGTCGGTGGAAATCGCCTACATCGGCCTCGATCGCGCGTGGCTCGGCCACGGACTCGGCGCGTGGCTGGTGACCCAGGCCGTGCGCACTGCCTTCGCATGGGGCGCGACGCGCGTCTGGCTGCACACCTGCACGCTCGACGCGCCCGCCGCCTTGCCGAATTATCTCGCGCGCGGGTTTATCATCATTGGAGATGAAGTATACTTCACGGCGATCGCTGAGCCGTGATCACGCGCGGGGTCCGCTCCCCGTGCCGTGGCCCCCGTGTCACTTCCTTGCCTGTGCTTCCCTCGCGCGTGACCGCTATCCGCTCCGGATCGTGAGCGTTCATCCGTTCGTCCAGCGGCTGCTGCGCCGGCAAGGATCGCCGGCGGTGCCGGCGGACGTGCAGCCCGTCCTCGGGTCGCTCAGCGCGCTGCTCTACGACGTGGACCGTGAGCGCACACTCGGTGCGGCGGCGATGGACGAAGTGGCGCGCGAGCTCCAGTCTCGCTACGACCGCCTGCAG
>CANJOX010000052.1 GCA_947475795.1 Gemmatimonadota bacterium | reverse complement strand
CGGAATCCGAACCTCACCGACCAGCAGTTCCTCAGCACCCCGGCGGCCGGCGCCTCCTGGCTGCGTGGCACCAGCCGCCAGTTCCTGCTCACGCTCAACGGCGTCGTGCAGAACGCGGAGCTCGGGTCGGACAACTACTTCAACAACTACACGACCAACAACCAGCAGTTCGACGCGCCGAACATTCTGTACGTCGACCCCGACGTCACGTCGATCCAGAACACCATCGCGCGGCTGCGCTACATGGCGAGCTTCGGGCTGGACAGCGTCTTCCCGCGGGATCCGCTCGTGACGGCGAACGACAAGGCCGAGCTGTACTACCTGCGCGGCGTCGCCAGCCTGTTCGCGGGGGAGATGTTCGTTGGACTGCCCGCCGTGACCAACGGCCCCGTCGTGGATGCGCAGACCCATCTGAATGCGGCGATCGCCGACTTCACGCAGGCGCGCACGCTCTCCACCGATGTGCCCAGCAAGAACAGCTACACGCTGGCCCTCGCGCGGGCGTACCACCGGGTGGGAAACAAGGCCAAGGCGGTCGAAGAGGCGCAGGCGCTGCTCACGGCCAATCCGACCTTCATCCGCAATGCGTCGTTTGATCCGGTCAACGGCCCTGCCAACGCCATGACGGGTGTGCTGACGAGTTCCGTCAATAACTTCCAGCCGTTGCCGCGTCTCGACTTCCTGGATCCCAAGTTCCTGAACCGGGGTGCAACGATCCAGAGCCCGATCGCCTTCCAGAAGTCGGAGGAGGCGCACATGATCATCGCGGAAGCCAACCTCGCCGACAACAACCTCGCGGCGGCGAAGGACCGGCTGAAGCAGCTGCTGACGCTCGTGCTCTCCCGCACCACGGAGCTGACGGATAGCCGCCTGCAGCTGCGCGGGCGGGCGGCCGGCAAAGTGCTCTATCCGAACACCGCGGACACGAAGGTCGCGTTCGCGCCCGGAGAGCCGTTGCAGGATGGCTTCGTGCTCACGCGCTCCCTGCCGACCGTCCGCGTGGCGACCGTCTCCGGGACCTCGGTGACGACCGCCCGCATCGACGCCATCACCACGGCCGATGACGCGCTGTACGTGCTGTACCTCATGCGGCAGGAAATCTTCATCGCCGAAGGACGCCGCCTGGCCGACCTTGGCATCAAGCTCCCCGTAGCGCAGACGGAAATCGTCGCCAACAAGAACACCAAGGACGGCGAGCCGTACACGCTCGCGCAGGTCCCGTCCTTCATCCCGCGGGCCTTCGAGATGGACGCCTTCACGTACGACGCCACCGCGAAGACGGTGGTCATCAAGCATGACATGAACCGGACGCTCGTCCTGAACAAGACGTCTCCCCTGGTTCTTCCCTTCCACTAAGGTGTCGGACTCCTCCATGGTTCAGCGTGACCGTACCGTGTTCACCCCCCCCGGCGCGCGATGGCGCGCCGGGGTGCTGGTCGCCGCCGCGCTACCGGCGCTGGCGCTGCCAGCCCTCGCGCTCCGCGCCCAGCCCGCCCGCCCAGCCACACAGCCGCCGGCTCGCATTACCGTGATCGGCCCCGGCCCGACCAACTCGCTCACCGACGTGCCGGGGCTCAAGGTCGGCCACTTCACGCGCTCCGACAGCGGCTACCGTTCCGGCACCACCGTCATCCGCACTGAAAAGGGCGCCACCGCCGGCTACAGCCAGATGGGCGGCGCGCCGGGCACCAAGGAAACCGACCTGCTCAAGCCGGGCGGTCAGGTGCGGGCCGTGCAGGCCATCATGCTCGGTGGCGGCAGCGCCTTCGGGCTCGATGCGGCCACGGGCGTGATGCAGTGGATGGAAGAGCACAACTTCGGCGTGCCGGTGGGCGGCGGGGTGGTCCCCATCGTGCCCGCCGCGATCCTCATGGACCTCGGCCGTGGCGGCAACTTCAAAAAGCGCCCCGACGCGTCGTTCGGCTACAAGGCCACCGAGGCCGCCACCACGGCCCCGGTGCAAAGCGGCCGCATCGGCGTGGGCATGGGGGCCGGTTGGGGCATGGGCACCGCCAGCGTGAAACTGTCCAACGGCTACACGGTGGCCGCCATCGTCGGGCTCAACCCGGCGGGCTCACCGCTCGATCCGCGCACCTGCCTGCCGTACGGCTATTTCCTCGAGCTCGGTGATGAGTTCAACCTCGTGGCGCCCAAGGCCGAGGAGTGCACCCCGGCCGCGGTGGGCCGTGGTGGTCCGAACGACGGCTCGGATAACGCTCCGCGCAACACCACCATTGCCCTCGTGGCCACCGACGCCCCGCTGCTCGACCTCGAAGCCGAGCGCATGGCGCAGATCGCCAACGCCGGGCTCGCCCGCTCCATCCGTCCCATCCACGGCATCGGCGATGGCGACACGGTGTTCGGCATGGCCACCACGCCGCCCACCACCATGAGCAACGCCGATCTGCAGGCCATCTTCAACGCGGGGGCCGATGTCCTCGGGCGTGCGGTCGTCCATGCGGTCCTGCAATCCAAGCAGGTCGGCAACAGCCGCGTGGGATATTGTCAGCAGTACCCGAGTGCCTGTGTGAAGCGCGCGGGCGCCGGCAAGTAACGTCGCACTACCCTTTCTGCACCGGACACATGAAGCGACTCGCCTGCGGGCTGCTGGCCATGCTGATGCTCACCGGGGCCACCAGCCCCGCGGCGAACACCCTCGACATCTACTTCATCGATGTCGAGGGGGGACAGGCGACGCTCATGGTCACGCCGGCCGGTGAGTCCTTCCTGATCGATGCCGGCTTCCCCGGTGACGGCACGTTCGCATCGAAGCCGGGCGACCCGGCGAAGGCCCGCGATGCTCAGCGCATCCTGGCGGCGGCCCGCGCGGCGGGGGTGCGTCAGATCGACCACCTCATGCTCACGCACTACCATGCCGATCACATGGGCGGTGTGATCGAATTGTCGCAGCTACTCCCCATCCGCCACTTCATCGATCACTCGGCCCCGAGCGCCGAGGCGGAAGTGATCGTACCGGGCACGCTGGCCCTGTACGACGCCTACGTGGCGCTGCGGGCCAGCGGCACACACACCGAACCCAAGCCGGGCGACCGGTTGCCGCTGGGTGGCGTAGACGTGACGGTGCTGGCCACCGCCGGCGAGATTCTCGCGGCGCCGCTGCCGGGCGCCGGGCAGCCCAACCCGGCCTGTACCGGCACCGGCGAGCCGGCGCAGGAAAAGACCGAGAACCCACGCTCGACCGCCATCCGCGTGCAGTTCGGGGCATTCCGCTTTCTCAACGTCGGAGACCTGAGCGGCGCACCGCTCTTCGCCCTCACCTGCCCCACCAATCTGATCGGCGCCGCAGACCTCTACCTCATTGCGCACCACGGTGGCAATGACGGGGCCGATCCGTCGCTGTTCGCCGCCGTGAAGCCCCGCGTGGCCATCATGAACAACGGCCCGCGGAAGGGCGCGCAGGGGCGCACCTTCGCCACCATCCGCGCGATCCCCACCCTCGACGGGTGGCAGTTGCATCGCAGCGGGAACCCCGGCGTCGAAAACTTCCCCGACGCCCGCATCGCCAATCTCGACGAGAGCACCAGCGCGTGGATCAAGGTGTCCGCCAGCGCCGACGGCAGCTTCACCGTCACCAACGGGCGCACCGGACAGTCCACCGCGTATCCGCGATAACCGCACCGCGGTAACCGCGCGCACTCATCACCACACGAGTTCTGAGATGACCGTTCCGACCACGCCCTCCCCGACCCTCGACACGCAGTGGATGCCGTTCACGGCCAACAAGGCGTTCAAGGCGCGACCGCGCCTGCTCGTCAGCGCCAAGGACATGCACTATCAGTCCGATGACGGCCGCGAGATTCTCGACGGCACCGCCGGGCTCTGGTGTGTGAACGCCGGGCACTGCCGGCCGTCGATCGTGGAGGCCATCGTACGCACGGCCCCGACGCTGGATTTCGCGCCGAGCTTCCAGATGGGCCATCCGCTGTCGTTCGCGCTGGCCAACAAGCTGGTGAAGCTGCTCCCCACCGGCATGAACAAGGTGTTCTTCTCCAATTCGGGGAGCGAGGCGGTGGATAGCGCGCTCAAGATCGCGCTGGCCTACCATCAGGCCCGCGGCGAACCGGAGCGCCGCATGTTCATCGGTCGCACGCGCGGCTATCACGGCGTGGGCTGGGGTGGCATTTCCGTGGGCGGCATCGAGACGAATCGCAAAACGTTCGCGGCGCAGCTCATGCCGCACGTCGATCATCTGCCGCACACCCACGATCTCGCGCACAACGCATTCTCGAAAGGACAGCCGCTCTGGGGCGCGCACCTCGCGGACGCCCTGGAGACCATGGTGGCCACGCACGGCGCCGGCAGCATCGCCGCCGTGATCGTCGAACCGCTGGCGGGATCCACCGGCGTCCTCGTACCGCCCGTGGGCTATCTGGAGCGGCTGCGGGCGCTGTGCACGGCGCATGGCATCCTGCTGATTTTCGACGAAGTCATCAGCGGATTCGGACGGCTGGGCGCCCCGTTCGCGGCGCAGCACTTCGGTGTCACCCCTGACATCATGGCGATGGCCAAGGGGCTCACCAACGCTGCCGTGCCGATGGGTGCGACGGCGGTGCAGGGCGCGCTCTACGACACTGTGGTCAACGCCTCCGAGCGCGGCATCGAATTCTTCCACGGCTACACGTACAGCGGACACCCGCTGGCGGCCGCCGCGGGCATCGCCACCATGGACCTGTACGAGCAGGAGGGACTGTTCGAACGGGCCCGCGCGCTTGCCCCGGAGTGGGAGGCGGCCGTACACGGGTTGCGCGATGCGCCGTACGTGATCGACGTGCGCAACCTCGGTCTCGTGGCCGGCATCGAACTCGAACCGCGCGCCGGTCTGCCGGGCGCCCGCGCCTACGATGTCTTCGTCAACTGCTTCCACGAGCAGAACGCGCTGATCCGCGTGACGGGCGATATCATTGCCCTGTCGCCGCCGCTCATCATCAGCGTCGACCAGATCCACGAGCTGGTCGGCAAAGTCCGCCGGGCGCTCGAAGCGATCGCGTAACGTCAGCGCACGGGGCGTCGTGAACGGAACCACCTACCTGTCGGTCAAGGCGCTGCACGTCATTGCCGTCATCGCCTGGTACGCCGGGCTGTTCTACATTTTCCGCCTGTATGTCTACCACGCCCAGAAGCGTGGTGAGCCGGCGGTGACCGCCACGCTCGAGGTCATGGAACGGCGCCTGTTGCGCGCCATCATGACCCCGGCGATGGTCGTCGCGATCGGGGCCGGCATCGCCATGCTGGTCATGAATCCGTCACTCCTGCGCATGCCGTGGATGCACGCCAAACTCGGCGCTGTCCTCTTCCTGCTCGGCTACCACGGACTGGCGTCGTGGACGCGCACAAAATTCCTGCGCGGCGAATACGTGTTCAGCGAGACCGCCTGCCGCTGGCTCAACGAAGTCCCCACGCTGCTCCTGCTGGTCATCGTCATCGCCGTCATCGTACGTCCGGGCGCGTAGCATGACGGCGCACGGACGCTACCTCACCGTCAACGGTGCGCGGCTTTGGGTGGAGGACACCGGTGGCAACGGGCCGCCGCTCCTCTTCTCGCACGGCCTGCTCTGGAGCACGCGCATGTTCGATGCGCAGGTGGCCGCCCTGCGACACCAGTACCGCTGCATCGCGTGGGATCATCGCGGGCAGGGACAGAGCGAGGTCCCCACCACGCGCGCCATCAGCATCGAACAGTGCTACGAGGACGCCGTCGCGCTGATCGAGCTGCTCGGTGTCGCACCGGTGCATCTGGCCGGACTGTCCATGGGTGGTTTCGTGGCCATGCGCATCGCCGCCCGTCGCCCGGATCTCCTGCGCTCCTGCATCCTGCTGGAAACCAGTGCCGAGGCGGAGCCGGCGGAGAACGTCCCGCGGTATCGCACGCTCAACCGCGTGGCCCGCTGGCTCGGGCTCGGAGTGGTGGCCAACAAAGTCATGCCCATCATGTTCGGCACCACGTTTCTCACCGATCCCGCGCGCGCTGCGGAACGGACGCGGTGGAAGCAACGTCTGTCCGCCAACCGCCGCGACATCTGGCGCGCCGTCAACGGGGTGATCGAACGCAACAGTGTGGTCCCCGAACTGGGCGCCGTGACCACCCCGACGCTGATTGTCGTGGGCGACGAGGACGTGGCCACGGTCCCCGCCAAGGCCGAGCGCCTGCACGCGGCGATCCGCGGCTCCACGCTCGTGCGCATCCCGCACGCCGGACATTCCAGCAGCATCGAGCAGCCGGAACAGGTCACGGCCGCAATCAGCGCCTTTCTAGCGCGCGTCACCGGCTGACGCGCGCCCGTCCGCAGCCGGCGGGTTATGCGCCGGCGGACGACGTATCGGCCGACGGGCCGTAGATCGACGGCACCGCACCGCCCATGGGCCGCACGTAGGTGGACAGCTGGCCGCGGTGATGGATGATGTCGAAGAAGAAAAACCACATCATGTTCGTGCGCGGCAGCGTGACCACCGGCGTCCCGTGGATGCGCAGCTCCACCGGCACGGTTTCCCACTGCTCGGCCGACAGCCCCGACACGGCGTCGAGCACGGTCCCGCACAGCGCCTCGTACTGCGCCGCCGCGTCGGCCGGATCGGACACCGGGTAGGTGAGCGTTTCCTCGCACACCGTTTCGTGGGGGATCACCGCCATGTCCACGAGATGCGTGAGCAGGTGCTCCACGATCTCCCGCGCCGAACGGCTGACCGCATGCGGGCGATAGTCCAGCTGGTCGGCGGGCAGGCTACGAAAGAGCGAAACGGTGGAGGCGATCTCGTTCCGGAAGCAGCTGATGAAGAACGCGTGGTTGGCGGACATGGGATCGTCGGAAAGGGTGTGCAGGATCGCAGGAGATGCAGGACGTAACGAGGCCGGGGCACGACGTAACGCATGCCGGATGTTAGGGCCGCGCCAGCACCCCCGCAACGCGCTCGGCCAGCAGGTGCAGTGTGAAGGGCTTCTGCAGCAGCCCCTCGTCGCCCTGCGCAATCTCCGCCGCCAGCGTGGGGTCATCCACGAATCCGCTCATGAACAGCACACGCGTCGCGGGGCGTACCTCCTTCAGGCGCTGGGCCAGAATGCCACCCCCCATGCGCGGCATCACGACGTCGGTCAGCAGCAGCGCAATCGGGCCCTCGTGCTGCGCCGCCACCTCCAGCGCCGCCACCCCATCGTGCGCCACGAGGATGTCATACCCCAGCCCCTGCAGCCCACGCCGGACGAGGTTCAGCACCAGGGCGTCGTTCTCCACCAACAGAATCGTGCCGGTGCCACGTATGGGCGAGCTGGATGCCGCCGGCGCCCCCACGTCGAGCTCCCGCCGGTCCCGTGGCAGAATCACACGGATGGACGTGCCCTCGCCAACGGTGCTGGTAACGCGGATGGTTCCCTTCGCGGTGGTGACAATCCCATACACCGTGGAAAGACCCAGACCGGTCCCCACGCCGGCCGGCTTCGTCGTGAAGAAGGGTTCGAATACCTGCTGCCGGACCTCCTCGGTCATGCCGTGGCCCGTATCGGTGACCTGCAGCTCCACATACTCGCCCTCCGCGAGCCCGAACGTCGCCTCGGACAGCGCCAGCGGACGCACGTCGATCGTGAGCGTTCCGCCCGACGCCATCGCGTCCCGCGCGTTCACAGCGAGATTCACCAGCACCTGTTGGAGTTGCGAGGCGTCGAGGGGCACCGAGTACGCCCCCGGCGCGCGACGGACCTTGATCTCGATGACGTCGCTCACCAGACGGCGTAGCATGGCGACGGTCCGGTCAAGCACCTCAGCCACATCGACCGTCGTGGCCTGTTGCACCGATCGCCGGCTGAACGCCAGCAGCTGTCGGGTCAGATCGGCCGCCCGCTTGCTGGCCTCGAGGATGGGGTCGAGCAGCTCGTGCCGGTCGTCGCCCTCGTCAAGCTCCAGCATCAGCGCCTCGCCACAGCCGGCGATCACGGTCAGCAGGTTGTTAAAGTCGTGGGCGATGCCGCCGGCCAGCCGACCCAGCGCGTCCATTTTCTGCGACTGCACGAGCTGCTGCTCCACCCGCCGCAGTTGCGTCAGATCGAGGCCGTACCCCAGCACATGCTCCACCGCGCCGTCCGCCCCGAACATGGGCACCATATGGCGCTGATAGTGACGGGTCCCACCGTCCGCATCGCGCAGGACCTCCTCGTACTCGTCGAAGGCCCGCTGCTCCACCACCCGGCGGATCGACGCCTCGCGCGCCTCGGCGAAGCTGGCCGCGCGCCCCCGATACGCCGCATACTCCCGATCGGTACGCCCGATGATCCATGCCCGCAGCGCCTCGTCGCGGATGGCACTCGGCGTCACGAACTCGTAGCGACCAGTGGGGGAGAGCACGGCCATCTGCCCCGGCAGCGCCGCGAAGATCGCCTCGAAGAGCGCCAGACGGTCGGCCGCGCGGTCATCCGGTGCATGCATCGCGCCGAACTGCCACAGCGTTCCGGTCAACACGTCACCATCGCGGAGCGGCACGAACGTGCGCTCGAGCAGGTGCCCCGCGGCGGTCGTCAGCACTTCCCGGTGCACGGCCTGACCGCGCTCCCGCAGGAAGGCCACGCCATCGAGATAGGCCGCGCGATCCAGAAACGCCGAGGCCAACATCTCGTGCAGCGCACGCGCCGGGCGGCCACGATAGTGATCGGCCAGCTCCGGCAATCCCACGTGCCGCAGCAGCGACGGGGTGCATTGCTGCACGAGGCCGTTGGCATCCTCGAGGAGGATGCCGATGTCGCCTGGCGCGCTCGTGCCGACGTCGGAAGATGATCGGACGTTCATCGTGGAATGGGCACGTTAGCGTCGGGTGTCCCCCGCGTCCAGCGGCCATCATTCCTCATACCGGAATACACGCAGGGAGGCGCACGCAGATCCTCGGCATCCGGTCGGGTTACACGCGCAGCGCCGACACGAGCGCCTCGATCAGCTCCATCAGTTCCACCACCAGCGCGTCCGCCTCCTCGATCGTGGCGCTGCCTTCGAGGGCGATGCAGCACGCGCGGCACGCACCGGCCCCGATCTGCGCCGCCGCTGACTTGAAGCGATGCGCCAGTCGCTTGAGGGCCGCCAGATCGCGCGCCGATTGGGCAACTCTCATCTCGGCGATCGTCGCGCGCGCCGATTGGGCGAACTGCTCCGCCAACAGCTGGGCGTCGTCCAGATCGCCCTCGACCAAAGCCAGCAGCAGCCCCGCATCAAAGGCCGGTGCAGCGACGGGAAGGGGTGGCGGCACGAACGTGGTAACCGGCTCGGATACCGCCTTGGTCGGCGCGCCGCGACCATCAGCCGGTGCGGCAATCCAATGCGCCAACAACGAGTAGAACCGTTCGGGCACGATCGGCTTGGGCACGAATCCATTCATCCCGGCCGTCCGGCAGCGGAGACGATCCTCAGGCGCCACGTTGGCGGTCATCGCCAGAATGACGAGATCGCTCGAGGAGTAGCGGGTCCGCAACTGCTGCACCGCCTCGATGCCGTCCATCACCGGCATCTGCACGTCCATCAGCACGAGATCGAACGCCGCCTCCTGCTCAACCCGTGCAATCGCATCCAGACCGTTTCCGGCCACGACCACCGTGGCCCCGAAGCGCTCAAGCAGCTCGCGCACCACCTGCTGGTTGAAGTCGTTATCCTCGGCCACCAGAATCCGACGGCCACGCAGCACGGTCCGGGAATCGGCGGCGCCCGCCAACCGCGGCCGTGACCGCCGTTCGAGGCGCGCCAAGGTCTGCGCGATCGTCGCGAACCGTACGGAGAAGCGGAAGACGCTCCCCACGCCCGGCTGGCTCATCACCTCGATCGTCCCCCCCATCGCCTGCACCAGCCGTTGACTGATCACCAGCCCCAACCCCGAACCGCCGTACAATCGCGTCGTTGAGTTGTCAGCCTGACTGAACGCCTTGAACAGGCGGTGCTGATGCTCCGGGCTCAACCCGATGCCGCTGTCGTGCACCGCAAAGCCGATCTCGATACTACGGTCATCACTCCGCCGCAACTCCGCTTCGACACGCACCGTTCCCGTCGCCGTGAATTTCACGGCGTTCCCGGCCAGGTTGATCAGCACCTGCTGCAGCCGAAAGGCATCGCCGACCACACGCGCGGGAATGCCCTCTCCCACGGTGATCGAGAACGCCAGCCCCTTCGACTGCGCCAGATCCCCCACGATGATCCGCACCTGCGACAGCACATCGTCGAGTTCGAACGGCTCCGCTTCGAGCACGAGGGCGCCGGCCTCGATCTTCGAGAAATCCAGCACGTCATCCACGAGTCCGAGCAGTCCCTGTGCCGCCCGCTCGATCTTGCTCACATAATCCCGCTGCCTCGCGTCCAGCGCGGTATCGAGGCACAGGTGCGACAGCCCTAGGAGCGCATTGATCGGCGTGCGGATCTCGTGGCTGATATTCGCCACGAACGCGCTCTTGGCCTGATCGGCCGCTTCCGCGCTCTGCTTGGCGCGCACGAGGCCATCATTGTACGAGCGGTTCTGCGCTCTGGCGGCCGCCAGCGTGTCGCGCAACTGGCTCAGTGCCCGGGTGAGCTGACCGATTTCACTCGCGCTCCACGACGTCTTGATGTCCACGTCGTAGTCTTCCCGCTGCAGCGCGTTGGCCACGCGCGTGAGCTCCTGCACGGGGCGCGACAGGGCGCGCGCCACCGAGAAGAACACGCCCAGCGACAACAGCAGGATCGCGCCAAGCACCTCGTACACCGGCCGGTTGAGATCGCGGATGCTGGCGTCGATGCGCTCCGGTGACGTGGCCAGCAACACATATCCGGACAGCGACGCGGTGGTGAACGCCGCTTGCTGATACATCAGGGGGCTGCGCCGGTGATCGAGCACCAGCGCCGGGTCGATATTGCGCGGATTGGAGGCAAACACGCTTTCCCGACCGGCCTCGTCGCGCTGCACGATCGCCACGAAGGCAAAATCGTTGGACGTCGTCGTCACCGCGATCGCCCGCGCCAGGGCGTCGTAGGCCTCGCGCTCGATGGCCAGCTCCACACTCAGGGCCGTGACACGCGCCAGCTCCTCCATCTTGCGGCTGGTGGTGTCCCGGAACAGCTCGGCCTGACGGTTGGGATAGTAGACCCCGAGCGCGAGAATCGAGAGCGAGAGCGCCACCGCGAACGGCAGCCAGATACGGAAGGAGATACCGCGCAGGACCGCGCGCATCGTTATTCGCGCACCCGGATCACGAGCGCCTTCTGAAGGCCCGGCGTCGACGCCGGGACGAGCCCGATCGCGCCCGGCGTGCGCTGCACGTACGCCAGCACGTCGGCGGCCGAGTCTTGGAGCACCGGCGGATTGGCCCGCCCCTGAAAGACGAGCGCCAGCCAGTAGCGCTGCATGCCCGCACGCGTCATGCCAAGCACCTGACGGGCGAAGCGGTCGGTGAACTCCGCGCGCGCCGACGGCAGCACCACCGAGACCGGCTGCTTGGTCGACCAGAGCGATTGTTCGCCGCGGAAGATGCGGCGGAGCTCGGGCACGGTCACTTCAGAGAGGCCGCTGCTATTGGCGACCGCCACGAAGTCGAACGGCACCGTGGCCGCCGCCACGGTCTGCGCCGTGAGCAGACGCCACGGCGTGACGAACGCGGCACCCGCCAGCAGCAGACAGCATCGCAGGATCAGCACGCGCATGCCCTAGAACCCGTACGCCAGCTGCAGGCGGAACCCGTACGCGTGGGTGGGGTGGGTATGCCCGCCGGCCCCCATCACCTCCATGTGGTCGCCGTGCATGGCGCGCTCGCTGCGGCGCTCCACCTGTGCCTTGACGTTGATCAGCGGGCTGAAGTCGAACCGGTAGCCCACACCGATCTTGCGTTTCTCCATCGGGTACACGTGCAGGTCGTTGTCGGCGATCTGAATCAGGTCGGCGAACGCGTATGGCACCCCGCGCTCGCCGAGACGGACACCCAGGTACGTGAAGTTGGCGACGTTGCGCGCCGCACCGAGACTGTCGGTGCCGGACACGTTGTAGCTGAACTCATTGAGCAACTCCACGCGCTCCGTGAACCACGCCGCCGAGGCGCTGGCGAGCTGATACGTCAGGGGACCGCGGTAGGCGCCCGTCGCCGGCCGGCTGGGCGCCGCGGTATGGCCGCTGTGTGTGCCGTACGCATTCGTGGACATGTGGTCGTAGTAGTACGACGCACCCAGGCGCAGGTTCTCGCGCGGCTTCACATGCACGGCCACGAGCGACGACGGGGACGTCCCCTTGGCCGCCGCATCGGTGGACGCGACCCCGTTGCCCACCATCACGTCGTAGCCGAAGCGGGCCCCGCCCAGATTCTGCCCTTGCAGCTGAACCCCCAGCGTATGCAGGGGCACCAGATGGCTGAACGCCAACGGACGGTCGATGACCGGGAAGAACAAGCGACCGTGGTGGTACGAGTCGTTCCAGTAGTTGGCCGGCGTATGCACCTTGCCGACAATCAGCGCATGGTTGTTGCTATAGCTGAATTTGACCAGCGACCGCTCGATGCTGGGCAGATAGTTCGTAGCCGACGCGCCGTTGAAGCGGACCACATACTCGCCGAGAAACGAAATGCGGCTGCTGAGCGATGAGGCCACGAACAGGCTGTGCTCGCCCAACGAAAAGTAGGCATTGGT